>NZ_MUGT01000034.1:0-12748 GCF_002217205.1 Flavobacterium branchiophilum NBRC 15030 = ATCC 35035
TACGGAACTGTTTTTTTGACTCATTTTGACAAAAAAACCATTAGATAAGTTTATTTGGTATAATGTATAACCTAAAAATTTTATACAAGTACATAATAAACAGCACTATCTTAAAACAATATAAGTAAAAAAAATATATCTTTAACCTCAATTAAAAAAATCTAATGGGTTTCATATACTCATTTGTTTTATCATACTTAAATTCCTATCTTTGCTTCATGCTATTTTCAGAAATATTAGGTCAAAACCACATCAAAAAACACCTTATCCATAGTGCAACTACTGGAAGGATACCCCATGCCCAATTATTTGTTGGCCCCGAAGGTTCAGGTACTTTGCCAATGGCAATTGCTTATGCTCAATACATTTTGTGTCAAAACGTGTCCGACGAAAATTCAGGTGGCAACGCATCTTGCAACATCAAATTCAATAGTATTTCGCATCCCGATTTGCATTTTATATACCCAACTGTAAGTACCGATACTGTAAAAACCAAACCAAAAAGCCTCGATTTTATAGCCGATTGGCGAAAATTTGTGCTTTCAAATCCTTATGGAAGCCTTTTCGATTGGTATCGTGCTTTAGACGTTCAAAACAAACAAGGATTGATTCGAGTTGAAGATGCTCAAGAAATGATCAAATCATTGTCGTTAAAGGCTTATGAAGGTGGTTATAAAGTAATGATCATTTGGATGGCAGATAAACTAAATGTTGAGGCTTCAAACAAAATTTTGAAACTACTAGAGGAACCCCAAGACAATACTTTGTTTATATTAATATCTGAAAATGAAGAAGATATTATACAAACCATTCGATCAAGATGCCAAGTATTGCATTTTAATGCCTTGAATCAAAAAGACATAGCCGAAAAATTACAATCTATAAACAATATTGACGACCTTACGGCTCAAAAAATAGCACATCAGGCACACGGTAATTTTAATAAAGCATTACAATTACTAGAACACAATGAAGACGACTTTCCTTTTGAACAATGGTTTGTTACATGGGTAAGAGCCGCTTTTAAAGCAAAAGGCAACGCTGCAGCTATCCAAGATTTGATTTCGTGGAGCGAAACTATTGCGGCTTTAGGAAGAGAAACTCAAAAAAAATTTTTAGATTTTTGCATCGAAATGTTCAGACAAGCCTTATTACTCCATTATGAAGCCCCTACCCTAGTCTATTTAGAACCAAAAGTAGATACTTTCAAAATGGAAAAATTTGCCCCTTTTGTAAACGGCAACAACATTCATGGCATTTATAAAGAGCTTGAAACGGCCATATTCCATATTGAACGCAACGGAAATTCCAAAATAATTTTAACCGATTTGTCTATCAAACTCACTCGTTTAATTCATAAAAAATAAATCATCATGAACAACGCAGCTTCTATTTTAATTCTGATTTTTTTAGGTATTACGT
The DNA here is from genome assembly GCF_002217205.1 of Flavobacterium branchiophilum NBRC 15030 = ATCC 35035. Lineage (GTDB taxonomy): Bacteria > Bacteroidota > Bacteroidia > Flavobacteriales > Flavobacteriaceae > Flavobacterium > Flavobacterium branchiophilum. The sequence goes on from NZ_MUGT01000034.1 coordinate 1,423, forward strand.
TTATACAATCCAGTTCAGACAAAGTAATAGACTGGAAAGGTAATCTGGAATTTATGAAAGCCCATTTTGCAGAAACCAGCCTCAAAAAATTAGTAGCTATTGCCCTTTTTCACTTACTAATCATGGAGTTACTATCTGGAATATTGTGTATCGTTGGGTGTATCCAACTGATAATCAACGGAGGTAGAATATTTGGCTTATATGGTGCAATCATTTCGTGTATAACGCTCATCATGTTGCTTACAGGACAACGCATTGCCAAAGATTATGACGGAGCCAGAACTATTGTCATCTATTTTATACCCTCGATTATGGCCGTATATTGGCTTGGATAATTTCAAAAAAAAAGACTTGCTCATGGAACAAGTCTTTTTTTTTTATTATAAGGTTACAATTCCTTGATTTTGATATTTTTAAACCATACATTATTGCCATGGTCTTGCAAACAAAGTTTTCCTTTTTTATAAGTACCAAATCCAGGAAATTCATGAAACTTAGAATTGGCAATCATTTGTTTCCAATGGTCATCCCACATAGTAGTTGACAAAACAACCGTATGATTTAGTTTGAATGTTAAAACCCCGTTTTTTGAAATAATTTCGGCATGATTCCATTGTTCTGCTGGCTTTACAGTTTCTATTCCTGTAATTAAATCATACAAATCACCCGCACGGTGTTTGATAATTTTAGAATCGGGATGTCCATTATTGTCCAAAACTTGCATTTCGGGCCCCGTCATCCACGGATATTTGTATTGTTTTGGATCTTCGTGCACATAAAAAATAATGCCACTATTACCATCTTTGGCAATTTTCCAATCCAATTTTAAATGAAAATTAGCAAATTCTTTTTTAGAAACAATGTCGCCTCCATTTTTGGTTTGCCAATCTTTCAAGTCAGACACTTCTAAATGTATGGCATGGTCATTAACAGTCCAAGCCTTTCCAATAGAATCTGTTCCATATTTGTGCCAACCATTTAAAGTTTTGCCGTCAAAAAGCAATTTCCAACCAGCGGCTTTTTCAGCTTTAGTCAATACATTGTCTGCGGCTTTTATAGGATTTGTATTAGTATCCACTTGTTTCCAGGCCAATAAGCCAAGTGCCAAAACGGCAACTATTGCAATTTTTTTCATCTCAAAAAAATTATTTGTTAGACAATATGTATTTTACCATTTCACTGGCATCTTCCTGACTCAAACTTGGGTGTGCAGTCATAGGAATTTCACCCCATTTGCCTTTGCTACCGTCAATGATACTTTTGCTCAAAGTAGCAACATCTGCAGTTGTGTATTTTGCGGCAATTTCTTTAAAAGAGGGCCCCGTAAGTTTTTCGTCCACTTTATGACAACCCGAACAATCGTTTTGAGCAATCAAATCGGCTCCTTTTTGAAATTCTGGTGCCGTAGCTGCACCCGTGCTTGGTGTTTGTTCTGCTGCCTGATGTTCTATCACTTCAGCGTCTTTGGGTTGTGCTTCTTTCTTTTTGTCGCAGCATACTACAAGGGCGACAAAACTCCATAATAAAAGTGTTTTTTTCATTTTTCAATAAAATTTAGTTGTTTTAGTTTGATTAATAAAAATGTAGCATTGGATACTGTTAAAATTGTGGTTAGCAAAAACATCTAAAAATGATTTACAACACCACAATTGGTCCAAAAGGTGTGCCTATTTTGCAAATAAAATGAATCTGAACACCAAAATAAACTATATACTCCTTGCTATATTTTATGCAATTAAAAACAAAAGTATGTTTTTTTTAACTAATTAAAATAAAATACCCTTAAAAATATTGGAAATTATATTTTTTTAACAAAATCAAAAGCAACTGTTTGTTTTAAAAATTATTATATCTTATAATTAAAATGTTTAATTTATTTTTAAATAATTCATTTATAATAAAATACCTCATTTCTATTAAACAAAAGCATAAAGGATTTTTTAACCCCATGTAGCATTTTCAAAAATTAAATTAAAAGCGATTTGAGCCAGAAAAAAATAATATTACAGAGGTCTCATTTTTCAAAGTTGGGAGTGTTTTAATTTTTTTTTGATAAAAAAGCACATAAATTTTCTATATTTCAAAAAGAAACGTATTTTTACCAGTCATTTATAATAATTTTTAAAATTTGAAGTTAAAGATTAAAACGTTTTACATTGAAAAATAAAATTACTTTCCCCATATTTGCACTGTTTGTGTTTGTCTTTTTGTGGGCTTGTTCTACAAGAAAAGACACCTTTGCTACCCGAAATTTTCAGGCTTTAAACACCAAATACAATGTATTGTTTAACGGCAATGAGGCCTTGGACAAAGGCGTTTTAGAAATGAATTTAAAATACAGAGATCATTTTTGGGACATTTTGCCCGTAGAGCGTCAGGAATATGTTGCTCCAGATGTGGCATTAGATTTGAATACGACAGATGACAAAAAGCCAACAAACCCCATGTTTGAATTGGCAGAAGAAAAAGCAACAAAAGCCATTCAAAAAAGATCTATTTATATAGAGGGAACCGAACGCAATTATCAAATAGACGAAGCTTACATGCTATTGGGCAAAGCAAGATATTATGACCAACGCTATGTGCCAGCACTCGAAGCTTTTAACTACATCATTTACAAATCGCCAAAAAGCAATACAATAAACGAAGTAAAAGTATGGCGAGAAAAAACCAACATCCGATTGGATAATGACGAGCAAGCCGTTGAAAATTTAATCAAATTACTCAAAGAATTGCATTTGGAACCACAAGTTTTAGCCGATGCCAATGCTATTTTGGCTCAGGCATACATCAAATTAGCACAACACACAAAAGCCATTCAAAAACTCAAAATAGCAACATCTTACACCAAAAATAAAGAAGAAAAAGCACGTTATCATTTTATTTTAGGTCAATTGTATGACAAAGTAAACTATAAGGACAGTGCTTTTGCTGCATTTCAAACGGTCATCAATATGAATAGACAAGCACCTCGAGCGTATAGTGTGCATGCTAAACTCCAACAACTCAAAAATACCAGTTTCAAAAATTCGGATACGGTAGCTTTCTTCAAAAATTACAACAAATTATTAGAAGACCGAGAAAACAGACCCTTTTTGGACGCCCTTAACCACCAATTGGGCTTGATGTATGAACAAGACAAAAACACCAAACAAGCCATCAAATATTACAATCTTTCTTTAAAACACGGGGGCGAAGACCTTTCGTTAGTGGCTACCAATTATCAAAAATTAGCTGATATTCATTTTTATAATGCCCAATATGTTTTGGCAGGTAAATATTTTGATAGTACTTTAACTTATTTGAATAAAAAAACAAGATTGTTTAGAAACATCAAAAAGAAACGAGAAAACCTAGACGATGTAATTAAGTATGAAGAAATTGCACAAAAAAACGATAGTATTTTGCACATTTTAGCAATGAATGATACCGACAGAAAGCAATATTTTGAAAACAAAATAAAAGGGCTCAAACAAGCCGATGCACTAAAAAAAGCTAAGGAAAACCAATTGAAAAACGGTGATTTGGATATGGGCAAAAAAGCATTAAGTAATTTGCAAAGTGTGCCAAGTGATTTTTATTTTTACAATACATCAACATTGGCATTAGGCAAAATCGAATTTCAAAAAAACTGGGGCAACAGAACTTTGAAAGACAATTGGAGGTTGATAAATACCAACTCCGATACAGACAATAGCCCAGATGGTAATTCGAAAGATACAAGTAATGACAACGTTTTAACAAATCCGAATGACAATCCAAAATATAATGCAAGCACATATATCAACCAATTGCCTACCAAAACAGAAGAGATTCAAAAACTAGTAAAAGATAGAAATTTTGCTTATTTTCAGTTAGGTATCATCTATAAAGAGAAATTTGCAGAATATCCATTGGCACAAACCAAACTCGAAACCTTATTAGATTACAAACCCGAAGAGAGATTATTATTGCCAACGCTTTATAATTTGTATAAAATTTACGAAATTACAGATAAAAATAAGGCATTAACCTTAAAAAATTCCATTTTATCGCAATATCCAGATTCGAGATATGCACAAATATTATTACAAACTCCAGGCTCGCAAAACCAATTAGCAACTGGAGCGACAATGTATATGAAATGGTACCAACTTTACAGCGAAGGCGATTACAGAGCAGTATTGGACCAAACAAAAAATGCAGTAACCCAATGGGACGGAGATGAACTATTGCCAAAAATTGAACTTTTAAGGGCCAATACCATTGGCAAAATAGAAGGTGTTCTGGCACTACGAAAAGCCTTGAATTATGTAGCGCTTACCTATCCAAACACCACCGAAGGCAAAAGTGCCGAAACATTTGTAAACCAAAATGTTCCAAAATTAGAAGCCCTACAAATAAACGGCGAAACCCCTTCGAGTTGGAAAGTTTTGTATCGAATTGGTGCCATAGAGGATAAAAATAGTCAAGCATTATTAGCCAAAATTAAAAAATTTAGCGACGATAGAGGGACTAAAAAAATATATTCTGTTGATGTATATACCCTCAACGAAAACTTTGTAGTTTTGCATGGATTTAAAAGTGAGGAAATTGCACATGGCATTGGAGTAGTTTTAAAAGAAATAAAGGCATATAGCGTAACTGAAAAGCCGATTGTAATTTCAAACACCAATTATAAAGTAGTACAAATAAAGAAAAATATAGACGACTATTTGCTAGATCCTAAAAAAGTAGCAAAACCAGTGCAGCAGGAAATAATTAATAACAATCCAAAACAACCAGTTGACAACGAAGTAAAACGAAAAGATTTTCAAAAACCTCAAAACACCATTCAGGCCGAGAGTTTGAATAACCAAACATTACAAGAAGACACAGGGCCAACACTGGCACCACCAAGTGCCACCACAAAAACTAAAAACTAAAGACTGAAAATTATAAACTAAAAACCAAAAAAAATGTTTGACAAAAAACCAAAAGTTGTAACCGATGTATTGGGTAAAACCAACAGAATTGTAGAAGGCACCGTTATTCGTGGCGATATTGATTCGTTAGCCGATTTTAGATTAGATGGCGAACTTATAGGCAATTTTAAATCAAAAGGAAAAATTGTCATTGGCCCATTGGGTAAAATTCACGGCGATATTTTTTGCGAAAATGCAGATATTGAAGGCGAATTTAAAGGCAAAATACAAGTAAACGAATTGCTAAACCTAAAAGCCACCTCCAAAATAGATGGCGAAGTGGTATGTGGCAAATTATCGGTAGAGCCAGGAGCTTTATTTACAGGAACTTGTGTCATGAAAGACCAATTAAAACATCAAACAACACCCCTTGCTACCTCAAAAGAATCCTAATACTCGAAAGTGGTTGGCCTTAATCAACATGCCTATTCAAATGGGAGTAACCATCTATGGCTTTTCTTGGGTAGGCACTTGGCTAGACACTACATACAAACTCAACAACACAATAGGAGTCAAAGTAATGGTTCTTATTGGTGTTGCTATTGCTTTTTATAATCTAAACAGACAACTCAAAAAAATAAACGAAACTCCAGAGGGATGAAGACATTATCAAAATTAAGAGCCGTATGGGAAACCTTAATTTTAGGCATCATAACCTATATAATTCATAAAATTATAGTAGCAATACAATGGCCAGAAACTACCTTCCTATTTAGTTTAGAAACTATTTATATGTATTTCATAGCAATTGCAGCAACAATTGCATTGATATTGAGTATCCTTAACGAAAAAAACAATTACATAGTAGGTTACACCTTTTTAGCACTAACAACTATTCAAATGGCCAGTTCCTATTATTTTATATATGAATTTGATCAGGTTGCAAAAAGTGATTTAAAAATAGAGAAAATTAACTTTTTTATAATATTTGTTCTTTTTTTAGCAATAGAAACAAGCACAACCGCTAGAATGTTAAATAAAAATCAATAAATTACAAGATTATAGCAAAATAATTCAAAAAAAAAGTGGGTTTCATTTTTAAATAATTAAAAAAAATGTACCTTTGCACCAAATTTAGAAAACCAATTAAAAATTGATACAATAGATATGGTGATTTCAAACAAACCACTTAGATTCCTATTTACAGCTCTAGTTGTATGTCTTCCATTTGTAAGTAATGCAAATGAAACTCCAGAGGCACCGCAAGCCCACAACACAACCGTTGCAACAACAGAAAATGCACATGGCGAGGGTAAAGAACAAGACTTAAAATCTGAAATAAAAGAATTTATTGACCATCACTTATTAGATGCTCACGATTTTACATTTTCTGCAAACAAAGAAACTGGTGAACATTATGGATTTTCATTACCAATTATATTAGTAGATGGTGGTATTCAAATATTTTCTTCATCAAAATTTCATCATGGCGAAAAAGTAGCAGAACATAATGGCAATTATTATGTATTACACCACGAAAAAATATACAAAACAGATGCTTCAGGAAAACTAAATGAAGATGAAAAAACCCACCATCCTACCAACATTAAACCTTTAGATTTATCGATAACAAAAAGTGTGCTAGGTATTATTTTAGTTTCATTATTAATGTTTTTCTTATTCAAAGGATTGGCTAAATCTTATACCAAAAATGCTGGGATAGCATCAGGTGCAGGTAGATTTATGGAACCATTAGTGTTATATGTAAGAGATGAAATTGCAATACCAAATATTGGTGAAAAACATTACAAAAAATACATGAGTTATTTGCTAACAATCTTTTTCTTTATCTTTTTCTTAAACTTGTTAGGTCTAACTCCGCTTGGATTTAATATCACAGGAAATATAGCAATAACCGCTTCTTTAGCATTGTTAACTTATATCATAACAACATTTTCTGCTAATAAAAATTATTGGGGGCACATATTTTGGATGCCTGGAGTACCTACACCAATGAAATTTATATTAGCACCAATTGAATTATTAGGAACAATTATCAAACCCTTTTCATTAATGATACGTTTGTATGCTAATATTTTGGCGGGACACGTAGTATTGATGAGTATCATTGGATTAATGTTTGTTTTCAAAAGTTGGATAGGAAGTCCATTAACTTTTGGATTGGCATTTGCACTTTCAATATTAGAAATATTAGTTGCTTTTTTACAAGCTTATATATTTACCATGCTTTCAGCATTGTATTTTGGTGCAGGAAACGAGGAACATCATCATGAAGATGCACATCACTAGAATTATTAGAGTTAGTTTAAAATAATTTATTATAAAACTAACAAAAAATGGAATGTTTAATTTTAATAAATATATATTATGGAAATCCCTAGAATTATTGGAGCTGGTTTAATCGTAATCGGAGCAGCATTAGGAATTGGAAGAATTGGTGGATCAGCAATGGATGCTATCGCACGTCAGCCAGAAGCTTCTGGAAAAATCCAAACTGCTATGCTTATTGCAGCTGCACTTATTGAAGGTATTGGTTTTGCTGCTTTGTTTGCATCATAATCAAAACAAATGATAAACAATAGTTGCAACGGTTGGTTGTAACTATTGTTTTATTAAACATTAAAAAAATATTATAAAATTTTTTATTTAAAATAAAATGGATAAGTTAATAAATGATTTTTCGTTTGGTTTGTTTATTTGGCAAATTGTATTATTTGTAGGATTGATATTTTTGTTGAAAAAATTTGCATGGAAACCTATTCTTGATGCTGTAAATGAAAGAGAAGAAGGTATAAAGAATGCCCTTTTATCTGCTGAAAATGCAAAAAAGGAGATGCAAAATTTGCAAGCCGATAACCAACGTATTTTGCAAGAAGCTCGTTTGGAGAGAGATACTTTACTCAAAGAAGCTCGTGAAATGAAAGACAAAATGATTGCCGATGCAAAAAACGAAGCTCAAGTCCAAGGATCTAAAATGATTGAGCAAGCAAAAGCAGCTATTGTTAGTGAAAAAAATGCTGCTATGGCCGATTTGAAAGCACAAGTTTCAAATTTGTCTATCGAAATTGCAGAGAAATTATTAAAAAGTGAATTGACTGACAAAGCCTCTCAAACTGCATTAGTAGAGAAAATGTTGGGCGATGTAAAAATGAACTAATATTATGGCAAGTACAAGAGCAGCAATACGTTATGCCAAAGCCATATTGGATGTAGCATCAGAAAAGGGCGTAGCCCAAATGGTAAATACAGACATGAATCTTATCGCTTCGACCATCAAAGGTCATGTTGATTTGGATACTTTTATCCAAAACCCAACTACCAAAGTTGAGGCTAAAGAAAATGTTTTATTAGAAGTTTTTGCTCAAACAAATGGAGTTACAAAAAGTTTGTTTCATTTGTTGTTTGAAAACAAAAGGTTTGAAATATTAGAAGCTATTGCAATAGAATATAGCAAATTATTTGACGAACAAAATGGTGTAGAAGTAGCTTATGTAACTACCGCTTTTCCAATGGATGCGGCTTTAGAAGCGCAAGTTTTATCAAAAATCGCTACTTTTTCAAATAAAAAAATCAATATAAAAACTACTGTAGATACATCAATCATTGGTGGATTTATATTAAGAATAGGCGACAATCAATACAACGCATCGGTTGCCAACAGATTACAAGTATTAAAAAGAGAATTAAGTAACTAGTTATTTATAAATAATTATGGCGGAAATTAACCCAGCTGAAATTTCAGCAATATTAAAAAAGCAATTATCAGGTTTTGAAACTGGTGCTACGCTAGAAGAAGTTGGAACAGTACTTCAAGTTGGAGATGGTATTGCCCGTGTTTACGGCTTATCAAATGTTCAATACGGTGAGTTAGTAGTTTTTGAAAACGGTTTGGAAGGAATCGTTTTAAACTTAGAAGAAGATAACGTTGGTGTGGTATTATTAGGCCCTTCAACAGGTATCAAAGAAGGTTCAACTGCAAAAAGAACGCAACGCATTGCCTCTTTGAAAACTGGAGAACAAATGGTTGGTCGTGTAGTAAACACTTTAGGGCAACCTATTGACGGAAAAGGTCCTATTGGCGGAGAACTTTTTGAAATGCCTTTAGAAAGAAAAGCACCTGGTGTAATCTTCCGTCAGCCAGTAACCGAACCATTACAAACAGGTGTAAAAGCAGTAGATGCGATGATTCCTGTGGGTCGTGGACAGCGTGAGTTGGTAATTGGCGACCGTCAAACTGGTAAATCAACTGTATGTATTGATACCATTTTAAATCAAAAAGAATTTTACGATGCAGGAAAACCTGTATTTTGTATTTATGTTGCTATTGGACAAAAAGCTTCAACTGTAGCAGGAATTGCAAAAATGTTAGAAGAAAAAGGAGCCATGGCCTATACAGTAATTGTAGCAGCTAACGCATCAGACCCTGCTCCAATGCAAGTATATGCACCGTTTGCAGGTGCTGCAATTGGTGAATATTTCAGAGATTCTGGTCGTCCAGCTTTGATAGTTTATGATGACTTGTCTAAACAAGCGGTGGCTTACCGTGAGGTGTCTCTTTTATTGAGAAGACCACCAGGACGTGAGGCTTATCCTGGAGACGTTTTTTACTTACACTCTCGTTTATTGGAGCGTGCATGTAAAGTAATTAACAACGATGAAATTGCAAAAAACATGAACGATTTGCCAGATTCTTTAAAAGGAATTGTAAAAGGTGGTGGTTCTTTGACAGCTTTGCCAATCATCGAAACTCAAGCAGGTGACGTTTCTGCATATATCCCAACCAACGTAATTTCGATTACAGATGGTCAGATTTTCTTGGATGGAGATTTGTTTAACTCGGGAGTTCGTCCTGCAATCAACGTAGGTATTTCTGTATCTCGTGTGGGAGGAAATGCACAAATCAAGTCCATGAAAAAAGTATCTGGTACTTTAAAATTAGATCAAGCACAATTCCGTGAATTGGAAGCGTTTGCTAAATTTGGATCTGATTTGGATGCGGTTACTTTGAACGTAATTGAAAAAGGAAAACGAAACGTTGAAATTTTGAAACAAGGTTTGAATGATCCTTATACTGTTGAAAATCAAGTAGCTATAATTTATGCGGGTTCAAAAAACTTGTTGAGAAATGTACCTGTAAATAAAGTTAAAGAATTTGAAAAAGATTTCTTGGAATACTTAAACAATAAGCACAGAGACACACTTGATGCGTTGAAAGCTGGTAAATTGGACGACAACATTACAGATGTTATCGAAAAAGTAGCAAAAGAAATTTCAGCAAAATATAATTAATAGTATTAAGTATGAAGTATTATGACTCAAGACTTTGATGTAACAAGGAATAAAGGTCTTACTACTTCATACTAAAATCTTAATACAATATCATGGCAAATTTAAAAGAAATCCGTAACAGAATTACGTCCGTTTCATCAACGATGCAAATTACATCGGCAATGAAAATGGTGTCTGCTGCAAAGCTTAAAAAAGCTCAAGATGCTATTACTGCAATGCGTCCGTATGCTGAAAAATTGACAGAACTGCTACAAGGACTTTCTGCAACGCTAGAAGGCGAAGTGGGTGGTGCTTTTACAACACAACGCGAGTTAAAAAAAGTTTTGTTAGTGGTTATTACTTCTAACAGGGGTTTGTGTGGTGCATTTAATACAAATGTAATCAAAGAAGCCAAAAGCCGTGTTGATTTTTATGCAGGCAAACAAGTTGATGTTTTTGCAATAGGAAAAAAAGGTAATGATGTATTGAGTAAGTCTTTGAATGTTATTGAAAATCAAAGTAAATTATTTGATGATTTGACTTTTGAAAACGTAGCCGTAATTGCTCAAAATTTGACTGATAAATTTGTAGCTGGTGATTATGACAAGATTGAAATTATTTACAATCAATTTAAAAATGCCGCTACTCAAATAGTTCAAACAGAAGTGTTTTTGCCATTGGCACCCATAGCATCTGCTTCAACAGCGGCAAGTGATTATATTTTTGAACCTTCAAAAGAAGAAATTGTTTTAACCTTAATTCCAAAATCGTTAAAAACACAATTGTATAAAGGGGTTCGAGATTCATTTGCGTCTGAACATGGTGCTCGAATGACTGCTATGCACAAAGCTACTGACAATGCAACTGAATTGAGAGATCAGCTGAAATTGACTTATAATAAAGCCCGTCAGGCGGCTATTACCAACGAAATTCTTGAAATTGTTGGTGGTGCCGAAGCCCTAAAAGGCTAATTAACTTAAAACAAAATATAAAACAAACTTCAAACCAACTCTTATCGAGTTGGTTTTTTGTGGTATCTACTCAAAACTAGCTGTATCTAGCTAATACTTCCTTTGCTTTACGACTACTTTCACCTTTTGTAATTGGTAAAATACTAATACCAAATACACATAAAAAATAGTCCAATCTATTGG
>NZ_MUGT01000034.1:12845-14155 GCF_002217205.1 Flavobacterium branchiophilum NBRC 15030 = ATCC 35035
AAATAACTACGCAACTTTGCACTATTTTATAAATATGTTTCGTATTAAAGTACTATGCTTCTATGCGTGAAAATGGAACTTGCAGCATCGCAATGAGAATAGTGAATCAAGTTTCGGCTCATAAAAATAGTTGAGAACAAATTTATACTTTAAAAAATTGTTCAAGTTGCGGATAGTTCTATTTTATAACAAACCATATTCGTACAAAAATTTCATGTTACTAAAAGGGGTGTGTTATAAATCTTTTTTTCTACAAAAAATTTAATGTAATTTTGCACTAAATATTCTTATTATGATTAAAATTGGCTCTATTGAATTACCTGAATTTCCATTGTTATTGGCACCAATGGAAGATGTAAGCGATCCGCCGTTTAGACGCTTGTGCAAGAGGCACGGCGCAGATTTGATGTATTCTGAGTTTATATCGTCGGAGGGATTGATTAGAGATGCTATTAAGAGCAAAATGAAATTGGATATTTTTGATTACGAACGCCCTATTGGCATCCAAATTTTTGGTGGAGATGAAGAGGCTATGGCTTTGTCATCAAAAATTGTTTCGGCAGTCAATCCAGATTTGATAGACATCAATTTTGGTTGTCCTGTAAAAAAAGTAGTTACTAAAGGAGCAGGAGCTGGTGTTTTGAAAGATGTCGATTTGATGATCAAACTGACAAAAGCGGTTATAGATGCTACCCATTTGCCTGTAACTGTAAAAACCCGATTGGGCTGGGATGAAAATTCTATTAACATAGATGAAGTGGCAGAAAGGCTTCAGGATATTGGTGTTCAGGCATTGTCTATTCATGCTAGAACCCGATCGCAGATGTATAAAGGGCAAGCAGATTGGTCTCATGTTGCACGGATTAAAAACAATCCACGCATTACAATGCCCATTTTTGGCAATGGCGACATTGATTCGCCCCAAAAAGCCTTACAATACAAAAATGAATATGGTATAGATGGCATTATGATAGGTAGGGCGGCTATTGGATATCCATGGATATTTGATGAAATTAAACATTTTTTGCAAACGGGCAACATATTGCCAGCACCAACAATGGCAGACAGGGTTGAAGCGGCCAAGAACCATTTGCAATGGTCGATGGAATGGAAAGGGGAACGCCTTGGTATTGTGGAAATGCGTAGGCATTATACCAATTATTTTAAGGGCATTGCCCATTTTAAAGAGCACCGTCAAAAGCTGGTTACGTTGGATTGTCCAGAAATGTTGTTGAACACTTTAGAACACCTTATAGAAGTTTATGAGCAGGATGGTGTTTGAGTTTGGTGTGAGGGATAGCAGTGGAAAT
>NZ_MUGT01000035.1:0-51161 GCF_002217205.1 Flavobacterium branchiophilum NBRC 15030 = ATCC 35035
GGACTATTTTATAAATATACTTGGTATAAAATAAAAAAAAGGCTGCCCTATACATTTAGGACAGCCTTTTTTTATACAATTATTACAAACCTCACCACTACCCTCTTATAATAAAAGGGTAGTTTAGAAGTTTAATTCATTTCAATACAGCATATTAGGTTATTTTTTAATCACTTTAACCGTTTTAGATACGGTGTCGGCGGTTACTTCTACAAAATAAGTTCCTGCTGCATAACCCGATAAATCCAGTTGCGCTGTTGTAGCATTTGGATAAATCGAAATGACTTCTTGACCAATCATGTTTGTTACTTTTACTTTTGTAATGGCATTTGAATAATTCAAATGCAATACATCAAATGTTGGGTTTGGATAATAAGTAAATGCTTTACTATCAAAAGAATCATTTTTCAAAGTAACAGTAATTGTAACAGCAAGAGCCGTACTAGTACATGAGCCTACTGTTTGTGTTACATAATACGTAGTGTTATTTGCCAAAACTGTAGTTGTAGGTATGGCATTTGTCCCTGCTGCTGCATCGGCTGCAGAGGCATACCAATTTACTGTTGCACCAGAAAGCGTTGTAACCATGATGTCTGCAACAGTGTGTCCTTCTACAAATGTTTGTGTGGTGCTACCTGTTGGTGTGGCTACGTTGCAGCTTATGGTTAATACACCATTTACAAAAGTGCTGCCATCCCAAAATCCACCACCTGTTGTACTATATCCTCCGTAAACATAAGGAGCAGTTACTGATTGGAATCTGCTGGCAATATAATAAGTACCCGCTGGTAAAGATGCACCAATAGTAGCTTTATATTCGTCGTTACTAAAACCTGTATAAGCACTATTGTATGTAGCTGCTACCCAGTTTGTCCAAGTAGAAGGATCGGTATTAGTTGTTGAATATCCAATCCAAGCGCTGATGTTTGCACCTTGTCCTGTGCCTGGAGTAACTCCCGTTTTATATACTTGACCTGTTACAGTAACAGATTGTCCAACATTGATACTTGCTGTTCCTGGTGCTTGTAAATTTGCCCATTCTACCTGACAATTATTAATCACAATAGATCCCGTGGCTGTGGCCGTTCCACAGGCTCCTGAAGGAGTAATTGTGTAGTTGAATGTGCCTGTAGCTGTTGGTGTTCCAGAAATAGTTACCACGTTGTTAGCAAAAGTTGCATTTACACCCGCTGGTAAACCTGTAACTGTTGCCCCACTAGCACTTACGACATTATATTTAATATCGACAATTGCATTTGTCAAACAAATATTTTGAGCATTGGTACCTGTTGCAGAAGTCAATGTCAATGTAGTATTTGGTTTAACGACTATTGAGCCTAATGCAGCAACAGTTCCACATCCATTTGATGGTGTTAATGTGTAATCAAACGTTCCTGATTCCGTTGGTGTACCCGAAATAGTAAATACTCCATTTGAATAAGTTCCTGTTACTCCTGTTGGCAATCCTGTTATGCTAGCTCCAGTTGCATTACCAACCGTGTATTGAATATCAGTAATTGCTGAATTAATACAAAGTGTTTGCGCCTCTGTACCCGTAGCAGATGTCAATGTTAGCGTTGAAATTGGTTTTACAACAATTGAACCTGTAGCCGTAGCTGTTCCACAACCTCCTGTAGGTGTAATAGTATAGTTGAATGTGCCTGAAGCCGTTGGGAAACCAGATATTGTAAACACACCATTAGCATACGATCCTGTTACACCGTCAGGCAATCCCGTAACAGTGGCTCCTGTTGCCGTAGTAATATCGTAAGTAATATCTATAAGTGTTAAATTCAAACAGAAATTTTGTGCATTGGTACCTGTTGCAGAAGTCAATGTCAATGTAGTATTTGGTTTAACGACTATTGAGCCTAATGCAGCAACAGTTCCACATCCATTTGATGGTGTTAATGTGTAATCAAACGTTCCTGATTCCGTTGGCGTACCCGAAATAGTAAATACTCCATTTGAATAAGTTCCTGTTACTCCTGTTGGCAATCCTGTTATGCTAGCTCCAGTCGCATTACCAACCGTGTATTGAATATCAGTAATTGCTGAATTAATACAAAGTGTTTGCGCCTCTGTACCCGTAGCTGATGTCAATGTTAGCGTTGAAATTGGTTTTACAACAATAGATCCTGTAGCAGTAGCCGTTCCACAACCTCCTGATGGAGTAATGGTATAATTGAATGTTCCAGATGCTGTTGGTGTTCCAGATATAGTGAACACACCACTTGTATAAGTTCCTGTTACACCATCTGGCAATCCTGTTACAGATGCTCCAGTAGCTGTTGTAATATTATAAGTAATATCCGAAAAAGCCGTATTTATACAAACGGTTTGAGCATCTGTTCCTGTTGCAGAAGTTAATGTCAATGTCGTATTTGGTTTAACGACTACCTCTACTGTTTTGGTTTTAGTACATGAATTGTTAGCTGTTGCAGTTGCAGTATATGTCGTTGTAACCGCCGATGTAGATTTTACATACACAGAAGAGGCGACAGTTCCAGTTGTATAAGGCGTTGTTGCAGTAGCATCGGTATATAAATTTGTAGCTGGCGACCATGTAATAGTTGATGGTAGCGCATTTGTAGCAACAAAAGTAGTATTTAATCTATTAACACTTGTAATTGGAGTAGGATTAGACTCCGCATAAGCATCACTAGACGCAACTGGCGTTGAAGTAACAGCATATAATACTGTATTACCCGTTGTAGCGGTATAATAAGTAGTAGCATTGTTTGATGAATCTATACCAGTTTGTCTAATATCGACTACTATATTTGAAGTACCATCCCAAGTATAAGGGGTTTGAAATGTAATTGTATTTTCGCCAACTACATGATTATAAGTAGCCGTACTGAAAACAGTTGTCAAACCTGTTGTTACAAATGCACTCAAAGTGGTATTGGTAGTTGTACCTATTCTTAATTTAAAATCCGTAACATTAGTGGCACTTCCTTGTGTAGTTATATTAAACTTTAGAGCTGTTATATTACCTGCATTAATACCTAAAGCGTTCAACTCTGCCGCAGTAAATACCATTTGCCCCCAATAATGATCGTATCTATTACAAAAAGCAGTAGGAAGAGAAGCATTTACTGATAATGTAGTTGCAGTTCCAACTGTTCTCGTTACACTGGTATCTATAGGAGTTGCTTCTAATTTTTGAATAGCATCTACACATATTGAAGCAGAAGCTGGAGTTATTGTAATATCAGCAGGTACCGCATTTACAGTAACTGGAAAAGTAACTATATTATTACATGGTGTTGTACCTGTTGATTGTGAAGCATTTAAAGTATAAACTGTTGAAATTGTTGGGTTAAATGTCCAGCCCGTAGTACTATTGCCAGTTACACCAGTTGCAGGAGTCCAATTGTAAGTATCATAATCTGATGCTCCTGTACTAATAGTTATAGCCGATGAAGTACTACCAGAACAAATAGTTGTGCTATTTGTATTTAAAGTTAATGTTGGTGGTGTAGTTACAGTTGCAACAGCTGGCATTCTACCAGAAGAACATGTTGCTTGTCCATTTAGCTTTAAATTTAAACGAGTTGTAGTAACAGTACCAGTTGTTGCTGAACTGCCGTTAAAATCAGAATGTACTACCATATTGCCTGTTGTAGCTGTAAAATAAGTAATACCATTATTAGTAATATCTGCTCCGTTATACATAACTTCTATAACTATATTAGAAACGCCATCCCAGTTAAAAGGTGTAGTAAAGTTTATAGGTTGTTCTCCAGAAGCAGTATGTGTATGGGTTACAGGACCATAAACAGTTGCAAAACTAGTTGTTGGAACCCATGTTGTAGTCATTGAAGTTTGAGTAGAAGTACCAATTTTAACAGTAAAGTTAGAATTAGTTGCACCATCTCCTAATGTAGTAGTAAAATAAGCCATTGAGGTAATATTTCCTGCACCCAAACCAGCAGCATTTAATTCAGCAGCTGTGTATAACGTTTGAATTCGATATGATGGCCATCTGTTAACAAAAGCTGAAGGTTGAGCTGTTGCACCTGTCAAAGTAGTACCATTTCCGATTGTTGCACTTACTGGCGTACTTGATTCTGCACCAGCATAATAAGTAGTAGTTGCAGCAATGTTTGGTGTAGTAAAAGTAGCACCTGACCCTAGTGCAACACCACCAGTTTCAGCAGCATACCATTTCACAGTAGCACCTGAATTTGCTGTTGCTGCTAAACTTACTGTTCCTATACCACATCGTGTAGCTGGTGTAGTAGCAGTAATGCTATTTGCAAATGTAATTTGTACTGCTGTAGAAGAGCCTGTTGCTGGCCCTGTTGAGCATGTTACTTCACATTTATAATACAAAGGTAATGTTGGTGATACTGTTAATGTAGCATTGGTTGCTCCCGTAATTGCTGTATAAGTTGTTCCATCAGTTGATGATTTCCATTGGTATGTTATACCCGTACCAGCAGGAATTGCTTGCAAACTTAAATTTACAGACTGACCTAAACAAATTGCATTTGTAGAAGGAATTGTGTTTCCTGGAGCGGGTGTTCCGCTACAAGTGTTTGAGTTTGCATAAGATAAATATCCTGTGTAGTTGGCACTTGTTGCTGAAAAATTTGATGTCAAGGTAATTGGTGGGCCAGCAACAAATGCAGCTGTACTACCAAAAGCAGATGAATAGGCTCCAGTAGCTGAAGGTGATTGTACAGGAATATTGGTAGAAACAATACCTGAATCAGATAATCGAACTTTAATATCTGTAAAGGTTCCTAAAACTGGTAATGCTTCAAATCGTCTTGTCGTACTTAATCCAATAATAGATGGGTCTTCCGTTCCTGTATTACTACTAAATGACTCCGCTTTAAATAAAGCTATTGAAGTTGTAGATGGTGCTAAAGCTATTGGTGTATAAACTCCTGATTTTCCAATTGGAAAAGGAATAAAAGTTGCATTTGTATTCGCATTTGCAATAGATCTTGTTAAGGCTCCATTCACATAAGCGGTATCACTACCCCCTGTTAATGTACCTACTGTTGTAGCATCACCTAATTGTAAGATATTTGTACCCGTTGTAACGATACCATTAGTTAATGTAAGTGCTGTTAGCGCTGTTAAATTACCACCCGCTAATGTTACTCCATTTGTGTTACTTACTGTTACACTATTTGCTGTTCTAGTTGCAGGTATTTCATATCCAGAAGTTCTTGCAATAGATTCTTGTGCATATATCAAAGAATAAGTACCCGTACCTAAATTGAATGTTGGTGCGGCATCAAAACTTCCTCCTGCTGTAGTTAATCCTGCAGAACCAATTTGTGTCGTACAATTAACTGCTGCTCCTATTCCAAAAGTTATCTTATTACTATTCGTAATTGTTCCTTGAAACAAATTTACTCTTGCTACAATAATAGGATTGGTATGTGTAATTGTCAATCCAGCCGTATTTTGCATATTCAAAGTAGCAATATTTGTTAATACTGTTCCTGAACCCGCCAATGTTTGAGCTGCACTACCTGTTAGGTTTACAAAGTTTAATGTACCAGAAGTTCCTGTTAATACACCGTTATTAGTTAAAGTAGTACCTCTTTGAGATAAACCTCCAGCACCTGTAGTTGATAAGTCTAATATCCCATTTGCTTCAATAGTAGTATTTCCATTTGCAATTACTGTACCAGTAGTAGTAGTAGCTTGGAATCTTCCTTGAGATATTAATATGTTACCATTTACAGTTAGGGTTCCCGTTGAAGTTGCTCTAAATATACCTGTACTACCAGTTGATCCAGCTGCTGTTATGGTTAAATTTCCTTTAATAGTTGAAGTATTTGCTCCAAAGAAATTTAAAGTAGTTGTTAGCAATGGACAATTAAAAACAACATTACCAAATGATTGGTTATTATTTGTTGGTGCAGTTGTTGAAGTTGTTAAACCGCTAATTGTTAAAGTAGCAGTTGTGTCCCAAGTTGCAAGAGGCACAGGTGGTGCTCCAGTTGTAGCTCCAGTTGAGTTACAGTTTGAACCCGTAGCAAAACTTAGAGTTGCTACTGAACCAACTAATGTATTACCAGCTACACCTAAGTTAACTACTCCAGTAGAAGCTACATTGACTGCTGTTCCAGTGCCGCCTGTTGTAGTAATTACGTTTGATGTACTTCCCGCAAAGTTAATGGTACCTGCAATTAAACCTGTATTTCCAGATCCTGAAAAAGCAATAGCGGCAGCTTTTGTAGCATTTAGTAAACTAAATGAACTTCCATTTTCTACTACGAAATCATCACTAGGTCCACCCGAAATTGTTATGGTTCTTGTTGCTGTTGTGGTCGATTCAAAAGATAAAGTAGTATTATTGATAACTTTTAATTGTCCAACTGTTGTTGCTGCTGCAACACTAATAAAGACATTACCACCAGTTGTTGTTGAACCATCACCATCAACTATATAAGTATCTGAATTTGTTAAACTTGTTGGTGTAGAGCCGCTACCATCTGCACTCGTGTTCCAATTGGCTAAAGTTGCAAACGGTGCTGGTGCAGCTAAAGTTGATGTACCTACCCAATAATAAGTGGCACCATTTAGAGTAGTTTGACTACCAGTAATTCCCGTTGATTGACCTGCTACAACAAGTGCAACAACTTTATAAAAATAGTTTGTACCTGCAGACAGACCTGTTTGATTTGATAAATAGGAAGTTCCTGAACCCGCAGAAGTAGTTGAAGTAACAAATACACTACTAACATTTTGGGTAAAACCTGCATCCGTTGCACGTGTTACCATAAATCCAAATTCATTAGTTGCATTATCAACCCAATTTACTGTTGTTAAATTTGCTGTTATACCACTAAAAGTAATTGTATTTACATCACCTAAAACAGTACTTATTGGAGTAAAAGAAAAATATCTTCTACTACCATCTGCCGTTGATCCTATATTTGCAATTGGTGTTGCTCCAACAGGATTTGCTCCTGCTGCAATTGTGTTTGAAACTAAAGTTGTACCTGCTGTAAAAGTAGCTGTAGCTCCAATTGTAACAGAACCGACTGTTGTTGCTGTGTTACTTGATGCTATTGAAATTGATCTAGGCGAAGTAGTTGTGCTAGAATTATAAATATCACCGTAAATATAAGTAATTTTTCCCGTTGTTTCTTCTAACCAAACCTGCATGTTTCCAGCATTAGATAAATTATAATAACTTACATAAAACTGATTCCATTCTAGAATAAAAGTACGATTTGGTGCAGTACCTATAACTTTAAATCGTAGTCCATTGTTAACCTCATTATCTCCTGTAAAAGGAGCTAAAATAGCTGACCCTGCAGCTGTAGAAACATTTGTTCCAATAGCAGTTGCTGTCGAAGAAGTATGCAGCTGCATTTGCCCATTTGAATTGGCACTGAAATGAGTGTATGATACTCCCATAAAAATGAAATTAAAACCAATTTCTTGAACAGTTCCAGATGCATCATCCTGATTTCCTGCAAGATAACTCGTGCTACCAGATGAAAGTTCCTGCAAAGTTCCTGTTGTAGCTGTCTCAAAAGCATAATTACCTATACTTTGACCTTGTACAAAAACAAAAGTAAAAAACGCCACAAACAACATTACAAACGAAAGCCAAGTTCGTTGCACTGATGGTGGCGGTGGGTTTTTTTGATTTGAAACATGTGTTGGCCCCGTGTCTATACGGGATACAACCGAATCGTAATTGTTCTTCATAAATGAATGTATTTATTAGTAAAAAAATAGTTCATAAAATTAACACTTTTTTTAATACTAACAAAAAAAATACACTCTTTTTTTAAAATTTCAGCAAATAATCATTTTTTTTAGGTAATTGTTTAGTAATTTAGAATCTGCATTTTTTGAAAAAATAACCTGTTTTGGGAGCTGTTTTTTTAATTTGAATTGTAAAAAATGTTTCTTACATTAGGTTAAATTCTATTTTATTTTGCGTTAGGGATTTTCACAATATCATATTTTTTTTGGAGCTCAATGAACGTTGTTTGAAACGGATTGCCCGACCCTTGGGGAACGACCAAAATAGGGCAATGCTATTTGCTGTTTTATTTTGAATTTGACTCTTAAAATTTAAAAAAAAGAAGTTAAGTTTTTTTAGTAAAAAAAATAAATTTATCTTTGCGAAATTATGACACAAATATCCGCAGATAACAGCAACAATCAAGAAATTGTAAAAAATGTATTTACAAAATATCTTGAAACCAAAGGACATCGAAAAACTCCTGAACGATATGCTATACTTCAGGAAATTTACGACAATAATGAACATTTTGATGTAGAAAATTTATATATCAAAATGAAAAATAAAAATTATAGAGTTAGTAGGGCAACCTTATACAATACTATTGAGTTATTACTCGATTGTGGATTGGTTCGAAAACACCAGTTTGGACACAACCAAGCACATTATGAAAAATCCTATTTCGACAAACAGCACGACCATGTTATCATGACAGATACGGGAGAAGTCTTTGAATTTTGCGACCCTCGTATTCAAAACATCAAGCAAACTATTGAAGAGATTTTTGGCATTGAAATTCAAACCCATTCTTTGTATTTTTACGGAACAAAAAGAAAATAATTACAAAATAAACAACACATTACAACAACATGACGATAGATTTATTATTAGGACTACAATGGGGCGATGAAGGCAAAGGTAAAATTGTCGATGTACTCACGTCAAAATACGATATTATTGCCCGATTTCAAGGTGGACCAAATGCTGGTCACACGCTTGAATTTGATGGCATCAAACATGTTTTAAGAACTATTCCATCTGGAATTTTTCATGAAAACGCCATTAACATTATTGGCAATGGTGTGGTAATAGATCCCGTTGTTTTTCAAAAAGAAATAGAAGGTCTTGAAAAATTCCAGTTGAACATCCAAAAGAAATTGATTATTTCTAGAAAAGCCCACCTCATTTTGCCCACACACCGCTTGCTGGACGCCGCTTCTGAGGCATCAAAAGGAAAGGCAAAAATTGGCTCTACACTCAAAGGCATTGGCCCTACATATATGGACAAAACAGGCAGAAATGGTATTCGAGTAGGCGATATTGAATTAGCCGACTTTGAAACCCGCTACCGTAATTTGGCCGACAAGCACGAAGAAATGATCCAATTTTATGATGTGGATATTCAGTACAATTTGCCCGAAATGGAAAAAGAATTTTTTGAAGCCATCGAACAACTCAGAAAATTGACATTTATTGATAGTGAAGAGTATTTGGCCAAAGCTCAAAAAGAAGGCAAATCCATCCTTTGCGAAGGTGCTCAAGGTTCATTATTAGATGTTGATTTTGGAACTTATCCGTATGTTACCTCTTCAAATACAACGGCTGCTGGTGCTTGTACGGGATTGGGTATTGCTCCTAATAAAATCAAAGAAGTTTTTGGTATTTTTAAAGCCTATACTACTCGAGTGGGTAGTGGCCCTTTTCCTACCGAAGATTTTGAAGAAGCGGGAGATATTATGGCAAAAATTGGAAATGAATTTGGCTCTGTTACGGGTCGCAAACGCCGATGTGGATGGCTTGACTTGGTGGCTCTAAAATATGCCATTCAAGTTAATGGTGTTACACAACTGATGATGATGAAAGGCGATGTGCTTTCGGGTTTTGAAACCTTAAAAGTAGCCACGTCTTATAGTTATAAAGGTCAGGAAATCAGTCATTTGCCATATAATATTGAGCCTGAAAATGTTACACCTATTTACACCCATTTGAGTGGTTGGAAAGCCGATTTGACAAGTATGACAACTTACAACGAATTGCCATCAGAATTAAAATCCTATATAGCATTTATCGAAAACTATTTAGAAGTTCCAATAAAAGTAGTTTCTGTTGGGCCTGATAGAAAACAAACAATAATCAAGTAAATTTCGTTTATAAAAACATAAAATCCTTTTAGCATTTATTAAAAGGATTTTTTTTGCTATATATCATGATTTGCATTATTTCCAAAATCTATGTCGCATTTTTCTGAATAAGTTATACTAATACCAAATATATTGATTTGAATTTATTAAAATAAAAAAACCCTCAAAATTGAGGGTTTTTTTGAAAATTTAAGCCTGACCTTTAGTTCCAAAATTCATTGGTACAGCTACATCGGCATCTTTAATTTCGCCATGTAGGGCTTCATATCGGTGTACGTTTTCTGCTAATGCTTTGATGAGGCGTTTAGCATGTTGTGGTGTTAATACTACTCTTGATTTTACCTTTGCTTTAGGTGCACCAGGCATAATACAAACAAAATCCACAACAAATTCAGACGATGAATGATTGATAATTGCTAAATTTGAATAAACTCCTTCGGCAATTTTTTCGTCGAGTTCTATGTTAATTTGACCTTCTTGATTTTCGTTCATTGATTTATCTTATAAAACTAAATTCATCTTTTTTTATCATCATATCATTGTAATCATCCCTAGAACCTACAATAATATTATCATATTCTCTCATACCAGTACCAGCAGGGATTCTGTGTCCAACAATCACGTTTTCTTTCAAACCTTCAAGTAAATCTACTTTTCCAGCCACAGCAGCTTCATTCAAAACTTTAGTCGTTTCTTGGAAAGATGCAGCAGAAATAAATGACTTGGTTTGAAGAGAGGCTCTTGTAATACCTTGCAAAACAGGTGTTGCAGTAGCCGTAATCACATCACGAGCCACCACGAGGTTTTGATCATTACGTTTCAAGAGTGAGTTTTCATCTCTCAATTGTCGAGAAGTAATAATCTGTCCTGGTTTTAATTGAGAAGAATGTCCAGCGTCTTCCACCACTTTCATACCATACAACTTGTCATTTTCGTATATAAAATCTTTAGTATGAATCAATTGATCTTCAAGGAACAAAGTATCGCCTGGATCTTGTACTCTTACTTTTCGCATCATTTGACGTATCACAACTTCAAAGTGTTTGTCGTTGATTTTTACCCCTTGCAAACGGTACACTTCTTGAATTTCGTTTACCAAATACTGTTGAACAGCAGCTGGCCCTTGAATTCTTAAAATATCTTCTGGAGTAATAGCGCCGTCGGACAAAGGAACCCCTGCACGAACGAAGTCATTTTCTTGAACTAATATTTGACTAGACAATTTAACCAAATATTTACGGACATCGCCGAATTTAGACTCTATAATAATTTCACGATTACCACGTTTGATTTTACCAAATGTAACCACTCCATCAATTTCAGAAACTACGGCAGGGTTTGAAGGATTACGAGCTTCTAACAACTCGGTAATTCTTGGTAAACCTCCTGTAATATCGCCTGATTTTGAAGAACGACGAGGGATTTTTACTAAAATCTTGCCCGATTTGATTTTTTCTCCATCTTCTACCATCAAGTGGGCTCCAACAGGCAAGTTGTACGAACGTATTAATTCGCCATCTTTTCCATAAACCAATAAAGTTGGGATTAATTTTTTATTTCTAGCCTCAGAAATTACTTTTTCTTGGAAACCAGTTTGCTCATCTATTTCAACTTGGAAAGTTTGTCCTTGTTCTAAATCTTCGTAAGCAATTTTTCCTGTAAATTCAGAAATAATTACCCCATTATATGGATCCCATTTACAAATCAACTCTCCTTTTGACACAATCTGACCATCAATAACATTGATACTCGATCCGTAAGGAATGTTATGAGTACTCAATAAAATACCCGTTCTTTCGTCTATTAATTTCAATTCTGTTGAACGAGATACCACAATATCTACTTCATTACCTTCTAAATCCTCGCCTTTTACGGTTTTCAAATCTTCAATTTCCAATCGACCAGGGAATTTAGCCACAATACTTGACTCTTCAGAAATACCTCCAGCAACCCCACCTACGTGGAAAGTACGGAGTGTTAACTGTGTACCAGGTTCACCAATAGATTGTGCGGCAATTACACCAACAGCTTCTCCTCTTTGTGTCATTTTGCCCGTAGCCAAGTTTCGACCATAGCATTTAGCACAAATACCTTTTGTGGCTTCACAAGTTAATGGCGAACGCACTTCCACTTTTTCAATTGGCGAAGCATCAATAGCTTTTACAATAGATTCGGTAATTTGTTCACCCGCATGTACTAAAATTTCAGACGTTAATGGATTGATAACATCTTGCAATGCCACACGTCCAAGGATTCTTTCTCCTAAAGATTCAACAATTTCTTCGTTTTTCTTCAAAGCTGAAACTTCTATCCCTCTCAAAGTGCCACAATCTACCAAATTAACAATGACGTCTTGAGATACATCATGTAATCTTCTTGTCAAGTAACCTGCATCGGCAGTTTTAAGTGCCGTATCGGCAAGACCTTTACGAGCACCGTGTGTAGAAATGAAATATTCCAAGATAGAAAGCCCTTCTTTAAAGTTAGAAAGAATCGGGTTTTCGATAATTTCTCCACCTCCAGCTGTTGATTTTTTTGGTTTTGCCATCAAACCACGCATACCTGTCAATTGTCGAATTTGTTCTTTGGAACCCCTCGCTCCAGAATCAAGCATCATGTACACCGAGTTAAATCCTTGTTGATCCTCTCTAATGTTTTTCATGGCCAATTCTGTCAATTGAGCATTGGCAGATGTCCAAATGTCAATAACTTGATTGTAACGTTCGTTGTTGGTAATTAAACCCATATTATAATTTGCAGAAATACCTTCCACTTGCTCTCTAGCATCTGCAATTAATTTTGTTTTTTGCTCAGGAATTCTAATATCCCCAAGAGAGAAAGACAAACCTCCTTTGAAAGCAAATTTGTATCCCATATCTTTCATGTTATCCAAGAAAGCAGCCGTTGTAGGAACATCCGTAACACTTAAAATGTGTCCGATAATATCTCTTAAATTCTTTTTGGTTAATACATCATTTATATATCCTGCTGCTTGTGGCACTACTTCATTAAATAATACACGACCCGCAGTAGTTTGAATGATTTTGTAAACCAACTCTCCGTTTTCATTAAAATCTTTGGCTCTAATTTTGATTCGAGCATTCAATTCCAATTTGCCTTCGTTTAAAGCAATATTGACTTCTTCGGCAGAATAAAAAGTTAAATCTTGTCCTAAAATGATATGATCTGGAGTAGATAAACGTTCTTTGGTCATATAATACAGACCCAATACCATGTCTTGAGAAGGTACAGTAATTGGAGCTCCATTAGCTGGATTCAATATATTGTGTGAAGCTAATAATAACAATTGAGCCTCCAATATTGCCTCTGGTCCTAATGGTAAATGAACCGCCATTTGGTCACCATCAAAATCTGCGTTGAAAGCCGTACACACTAAAGGGTGTAGCTGGATGGCTTTTCCTTCGATTAATTTGGGTTGAAACGCTTGAATACCTAAACGGTGCAAAGTAGGAGCACGATTCAGTAATACGGGGTGTCCTTTGATTACATTTTCAAGAATGTCCCAAACTACAGGCTCTTTTTTGTCAATTATTTTTTTGGCCGATTTTACGGTTTTTACAATACCTCTTTCAATCAATTTACGAATTACAAAAGGTTTGTATAATTCAGATGCCATATCTTTTGGGATACCACATTCAAATAATTTTAACTCAGGTCCCACAACAATTACCGAACGAGCAGAATAATCCACACGTTTTCCAAGTAAGTTTTGACGGAAACGCCCTTGTTTTCCTTTTAAGGAATCCGATAATGATTTTAATGGTCTGTTGGACTCCGTTTTTACTGCAGACGCTTTACGAGTATTATCGAAAAGGGAATCTACAGATTCTTGCAACATACGTTTTTCGTTTCTCAAGATAACTTCAGGAGCTTTAATCTCCATCAGTCTTTTCAAACGGTTGTTACGTATAATCACACGACGGTATAAATCATTCAAATCTGAAGTAGCAAAACGACCACCATCTAAAGGTACAAGCGGACGTAATTCTGGCGGAATAACTGGAACAACTCTCATAATCATCCATTCAGGACGATTTTCACGGTTCAAGTTAGATTCACGGAAAGATTCCACTACTTGTAATCTTTTCAAAGCCTCTGTTTTACGTTGTTTAGACGTTTCGTTATTGGCACTATGTCTTAAACTATACGATAATTCGTCAAGGTCTATACGAGCCAATAAATCCATAATACATTCTGCACCCATTTTGGCGATGAATTTATTAGGATCAAAATCGTCTAAATACTGATTATCAGCAGGTAAGGTATCTAAAATATTCAAATACTCTTCTTCTGTTAAAAAATCCAAACGTTGAACAGATTCTCCTTCTGGATTTTTAGCAATTCCAGCTTGGATTACTACATATCTTTCGTAGTAAATAATCATATCTAATTTCTTAGATGGCAATCCAAGGATATAACCTATTTTATTTGGCAAAGATCGGAAATACCAAATATGAGCAATAGGCACCACTAAATTGATGTGCCCTACCCTATCTCTTCGCACTTTTTTCTCGGTAACTTCTACTCCACATCGGTCGCAAATGATCCCTTTATATCTAATTCTTTTATATTTTCCGCAAGCACATTCAAAATCTTTTACAGGTCCAAATATTCTTTCGCAAAAAAGTCCATCACGCTCTGGTTTATGAGTTCTGTAATTGATGGTTTCAGGCTTTAAAACCTCGCCTCTTGATTCGGCCAAAATAGACTCTGGAGAAGCTAAACCTATCGAAATCTTATTAAACCTTTTTACTTGATTTTTGTCTTTATTATTTCTATTATTCATCATAGTTTTTACTATTGATTTATTTGCAATTAAAAAATTGATTTTTATTCATGCTAAAAGTTAGTTGGCTTATAATCAAAAACCCAATTGTATTGATGGCCACCAACCCTCACAACTGATAACATTAATATACCTCGAGTTACTTCTCTAAACTTCAAAAGGTTTTTTTGAAGTGCTAGTTATAAAAACTATAGTTTTTTATAAAAAATCGGAACGGTTTACGGGTAAAAATCCTTAAAAACTTATTCATAATTTGTTTTAAGTTTCAAGTTTCAGGCTACGATTTGAAACCTGAAACTTGAAAACAAAAAACTATTCTTCTAATCTAATATCTAAACCGAGACCTTTTAATTCGTGCATCAATACGTTGAAGGATTCAGGCAAACCAGGTTCTGGCATGGTTTCTCCTTTCACTATCGCTTCATAAGTTTTGGCTCTACCAATAACGTCATCAGATTTTACAGTTAAGATTTCTCTTAAAGTACTCGAAGCACCGTAAGCCTCAAGTGCCCAAACCTCCATCTCTCCAAAACGCTGACCACCAAACTGTGCTTTACCACCCAATGGTTGCTGTGTGATTAAAGAATATGGCCCAATAGATCTGGCGTGCATTTTATCATCAACCATGTGTCCGAGTTTCAACATATAAATCACTCCAACTGTAGCACGTTGATTAAATCGTTCACCAGTACCACCGTCATACAAATAAGTATGCCCAAAACGTGGTATTCCAGCTTCGTCTGTCAAAGCATTAATTTGATCCAATGAAGCTCCATCAAAAATTGGTGTAGCAAATTTTCTTCCCAAATTCATACCAGCCCAACCCAAAACGGTTTCATAAATTTGACCAATGTTCATACGAGAAGGTACCCCAAGTGGATTCAAAACAATATCAACAGGAGTTCCGTCTTCTAAGAAAGGCATATCTTCATGTCGAACAATTCTAGCTACAATACCTTTGTTTCCGTGACGTCCAGCCATTTTATCCCCCACTTTCAACTTACGTTTTTTAGCAATATAAACTTTGGCCAATTTCAAAATTCCAGCTGGTAATTCATCTCCAACAGTAATTGTAAATTTTTCTCTTCTTAAAGCACCTTGTAAGTCGTTTAATTTTATTTTATAGTTATGAATCAAATCATTAACCATTTTGTTTGTAGCCTCATCTGCAACCCATTGTCCTTTACTTAAATGAGCAAAATCTTCCACTGCATACAGCATTTTTTGAGTATATTTTTTTCCTTTTGGCAATACTTCTTCACCCAAATCATTCATTACCCCTTGCGAAGTTCTTCCATTGACTATGTTGAAAAGTTTTTCAATTAATTTGTCTTTCAATTCCACAAATTTAGTTTCAAACTCCATTTCTAAAGCACCCAAAGCATCTTTGTCTTGAGACCGTTTGCGTTTGTCTTTTACAGCTTTTGCAAATAATTTTTTATCCAAAACTACACCGTGCAACGATGGTGAGGCTTTTAACGAAGCATCTTTTACGTCTCCTGCTTTATCACCAAAAATGGCACGAAGCAATTTCTCTTCTGGCGTAGGGTCTGACTCTCCTTTTGGAGTAATTTTTCCGATTAGAATGTCGCCAGGTTTTACTTCAGCTCCAATTCTAATCA
The DNA here is from genome assembly GCF_002217205.1 of Flavobacterium branchiophilum NBRC 15030 = ATCC 35035. Lineage (GTDB taxonomy): Bacteria > Bacteroidota > Bacteroidia > Flavobacteriales > Flavobacteriaceae > Flavobacterium > Flavobacterium branchiophilum. The sequence continues at coordinate 16,309 of NZ_MUGT01000035.1, forward strand.
TTCCATTTTCGTCCAAATCTTTAGTAGCTTCTTCAGAAACGTTTGGAATATCATTAGTTAATTCTTCATTACCTAATTTAGTATCTCTAACCTCTAATGAATAATCATCCACATGTATAGAAGTAAAAATATCATCACGAACTACCTTTTCAGAAATTACAATCGCATCCTCAAAGTTGTACCCTTTCCAAGGCATAAAGGCTACTTTAAGGTTTCTACCTAAAGCTAACTCGCCATTTTGAGTAGCATATCCTTCAGATAGTACTTGCCCAGGAATAACCCTATCGCCTTTTCTAACAATAGGTTTCAAGTTAATACTTGTACCTTGATTTGTTTTTCTAAATTTAATTAAGTTATACGTTTTCTCGTCTGCATCAAAGCTAACCATTCGCTCTTCGTCCGTACGATCGTATTTTATAGTAATAATATTGGCATCAACATACTCTACTGTTCCATGACCTTCTGCATTAATTAAAACTCTAGAATCTGAAGCCACTTGACGCTCTAATCCAGTACCCACAATTGGCGCTTCTGGTCGCAACAAAGGAACAGCTTGACGCATCATGTTAGATCCCATCAAGGCACGGTTCGCATCATCATGTTCCAAGAAAGGAATTAAAGATGCAGAAATCGACGCAATTTGATTTGGAGCTACATCCGTATAATGTACCGCAGATGGCTCAATAACAGGAAAATCTCCCTCTTGACGTGCAATAACATTATCGGCTGTAATGGTTCCGTTATCGTCCATAGCAATATTTGCTTGAGCAATAAGCATTCCTTCCTCCTCTTCAGCACTCAAATACACAGGTGTGGCCTCTAAATCTACTACACCATGAGTTACTTTTCTATATGGTGTTTCAATGAAACCCATACCGTTTACTTTTGCATAAACACCCAAAGAAGAAATCAAACCAATATTTGGCCCTTCAGGAGTTTCTATAGGACATAAACGACCATAATGGGTATAATGAACGTCACGAACCTCAAAACCAGCTCTTTCTCTAGAAAGTCCACCAGGCCCAAGAGCAGATAACCTTCTTTTGTGCGTAATTTCGGCTAACGGATTCGTTTGATCCATAAATTGAGACAACTGGTTAGTTCCAAAGAAAGAGTTAATTACAGATGATAATGTTTTAGCATTAATCAAGTCGATAGGTGTAAATACCTCGTTATCTCTAACGTTCATTCTTTCTCTAATCGTTCTAGCCATTCTAGCTAAACCTACCCCAAACTGTTGAGACAATTGTTCACCAACCGTTCTCACACGTCGGTTTGATAAGTGATCTATATCATCAATCTCTGCTTTAGAGTTGATCAATTCAATCAAATATTTTACAATAGTAATGATATCCTCCTTTGTAAGCACTTGCTTTTCCATAGGAGTATCAAGACCTAATTTTTTGTTTATTCTATAACGACCAACTTCACCTAAATTGTACCGTTGTTCCGAAAAGAATAATTTATCTATAATGCCACGAGCCGTTTCTTCATCAGGTGGTTCTGCATTACGCAACTGACGGTAAATGTGCTCTACAGCCTCTTTTTCTGAATTTGTAGGATCTTTTTGTAACGTATTATGAATGATAGAATAATCTACTAAATTATTATCTTCTTTATGTAACAAAATAGATTTAACATTAGAATCGATGATTTCCTCTACATTATCTTTATCGATAATGGTATCTCTATCCAAAATAATTTCATTACGCTCGATAGAAACAACTTCACCAGTATCTTCATCAACAAAATCTTCGTGCCAAGTGTTCAAAACACGAGCCGCTAATTTTCTTCCAATGTATTTCTTTAAACTTGTTTTAGAAACTTTGATTTCTTCAGCAAGGTCAAAAATTTCGAGAATATCTTTATCTCTTTCAAAACCAATCGCTCTAAAAAGCGTAGTAACAGGTAATTTTTTCTTTCTATCAATATAAGCATACATTACACTATTGATATCGGTAGAAAATTCTATCCAAGAACCTTTAAAAGGAATCACTCTGGCAGAATATAGTTTGGTTCCATTAGCATGGAAAGATTGTCCAAAGAACACCCCTGGCGATCTATGTAATTGAGAAACCACCACACGTTCAGCACCATTAATAACAAAAGTACCGCTAGGTGTCATATAAGGAATAGTTCCCAGATATACATCTTGAACAATAGTTTCAAAATCCTCATGTTCAGGATCCGTACAATATAATTTCAATCTAGCTTTCAAAGGCACACTATAAGTAAGCCCTCTTTCAATACATTCTTGAATGGTATAACGAGGTGGATCTACAAAATAATCAAGGAATTCCAATACAAAGTTATTTCTAGTATCTGTTATTGGAAAATTTTCCATGAAGGTATTATAAAGGCCTTCGTTGCCTCTTTCGTCTGATTTAGTTTCTAATTGAAAAAAATCTTTAAACGACTTAACCTGAACATCAAGAAAATCTGGATAGTCAGGAATATTTTTGGTAGAGGCAAAATTCAATCTTTCAGTCTGATTTGTTATCATCAATGGACAAAATTTTGATTAAAAAAAAGTAAAAATAAAACGTATAAATTTATTATACGAAAAATGGTTTAGGCCATTGAGTGTCTATACCCAAGGCCTAAACCTAGTTCTTCAATTAAAGAAAAGCTTATTTAAGCTCTACAGAAGCTCCAGCTTCTTCTAAAGCTTTCTTAAGCCCTTCAGCTTCTTCTTTAGAAACACCTTCTTTTACGTTGCTTGGTGCGCTATCTACAACATCTTTAGCTTCTTTCAATCCTAAACCAGTAAGTTCTTTTACCAATTTAACAACAGCTAATTTAGAAGCACCAGCTTCTTTTAATACTACAGTAAATTCAGTTTGAGCTTCTTCAGCAACTGCATCTCCACCAGCAGCTACCACTACTGCTGCTGCAGCAGGCTCAATTCCGTAATCGTCTTTTAATATTGTTGCTAATTCGTTAACTTCTTTTACAGTAAGATTAACTAATTGTTCTGCGAATTGTTTCAAATCTGCCATTTTTTCTATCGTTTTAAAATGATTTGTAAAATATAATTTATTATTGTGCGCAAAATTTATTGCACTTAATTCCAACTAAATACAGTTGAATTAAGCAACCTCTTCGTCTTTGAATTGGTTTTGAAGAGCCGAAATAACTCTTTGTGCTGGCGATTGAAGCAATCCGATGATTTCTCCAATAACCTCTTCTTTAGATTTAAGCGAAGCTAATGTGTCTAACAAATTGTCTCCAATATAAACCTCAGAATTGATATAAGCCCCTTTTAAAATAGGCTTTTCAGATTTTTTACGAAAATCTTTAATAATTTTTGCAGGTGCATTAGCTACCTCTGCAAGAAAAATTGAAGTATTACCAGATAATGTTTCAGGTAATTGTCCGTAATCATTTTCAGAAGCCTCCATTGCTTTTGCAAGCAAAGTGTTTTTAACAACTTCAAGTTTAATACCTGCTTTATAACAAGCTCTTCTTAAATTAGAAGTAGTTTCTGCATTTAGTCCAGAAATATCTGCTAGATACACAATATTTGAACCGGCTAACTGTGCAGTTAAATTTTCAATCGCGATTGATTTTTCTTCTCTAGTCATACTAAAAGTTTTTAACTACAAATTATACTGCTTTTGGATCCAAAGCAATTGCTGGACTCATGGTGCTAGTTAAATGGATACTTTTGATATAAGTTCCTTTAGCGGCAGTTGGTTTAAGTTTGATTAATGTTTGAATAATTTCGTGAGCGTTATCTACAATTTTGTCTGCATCAAAAGAAATTCTTCCAATACCAGCATGTACGATACCCGTTTTATCAACTTTAAAGTCGATTTTACCCGCTTTCACTTCTTGAACAGCTTTACCAATTTCCATGGTTACTGTACCTGTTTTTGGGTTTGGCATCAAACCTCTTGGTCCTAAAATACGACCCAAAGGACCTAATTTACCCATTACAGCTGGCATAGTGATAATAACATCAACATCTGTCCAACCATCTTTTATTTTTTGTAAATAGTCATCTAAACCTACAAAATCCGCCCCAGCAGCTTTTGCTTCAGCTTCTTTATCTGGAGTTACAAGAGCTAAAACCCTTACATCTTTTCCAGTACCATGTGGTAATGCTACTACACCTCTAACCATTTGATTCGCTTTTCTTGGATCTACACCCAAACGTACTGCGATATCAACAGACTCATCAAATTTTGCTGAAGCAACCACTTTTATTAATGCTGCTGCATCTTTCAAAGTGTATAATTTGTTCTTTTCAATTTTTGAAGCAGCCTCTTTTTGCTTTTTTGTCAATTTTGCCATGTCTTTCTTTTAATTAAAAAGGAGCATCTCCTGATACAGTTATACCCATAGATCTAGCCGTTCCAGCAACCATACTCATTGCTTTTTCTATTGTAAAAGCGTTTAAGTCTGGCATTTTATCTTCAGCGATTGCTCTAATTTGTTCCCAAGTAACACTAGCTACTTTTCTTCTATTTGGTTCTCCAGAACCAGATTTAAGCTTTGCAGCTTCCATTAATTGAACGGCTGCAGGAGGAGTTTTTACAACAAAATCAAATGATTTGTCTTTATACACAGTAATTTGTACTGGGCATACTTTGCCAGGTTTATCTTGAGTTCTAGCATTAAATTGCTTACAAAACTCCATGATGTTTACCCCAGCAGCTCCTAAAGCAGGTCCAACCGGTGGCGACGGATTCGCAGCACCTCCCTTAACTTGTAGTTTAACTACTTTACTAATTTCTTTAGCCATTTTTTTAAAATTTAAAAACAATAATCAATGGAAGCGATTATTGAAGACATTATGTGTAACAAATATTATACTTTTTCTACTTGCGTAAAACTCAATTCCAATGGTGTTTTTCTTCCGAATATTTTTACCATTACTTCTAATTTACGCTTTTCATCATTGATGTGTTCCACGGTTCCATTAAAACCATTAAATGGTCCATCAATTACTTTTACTGTTTCACCAAATGTAAATGGAATGTGTTGAGACTCTGTACTAACAGACAGTTCGTCCACTTTGCCTAACATTCTATTTACTTCAGACAACCTTAAAGGTACAGGATCGCCGTTTTTAGTTTCACCTAAAAACCCAATAACACTTGTAATAGATTTGATGATATGAGGAATTTCGCCTGTTAAATTGGCTTCGATCATAATGTATCCAGGGAAATAAACTTTTTCTTTTGTGGTTTTTTTACCATCTTTTACAGATACTACTTTTTCAGAGGGTACCAATACTTGCGATACGTAATCTTGAATACCAAGACGAGTTACTTCGGTATCTATATAAGCTTTAACTTTATTTTCTTGTCCGCTAACAGCTCTAACTACATACCATTTTCTTACATTATTATCTGTCATCACAAAATTAAGCTTTTAACCAATTAAAGAACATACCTATTGTTTTTGCAAATACTTCATCAACTCCCCATGTAGCTAATGAGAAAGTAACTGAAAAAACAGCAACTATAATTGTTAGTCGTTGTACTTCTGACCAAGATGGCCAGGTAACGTTTGTTTTAAGTTCTTCAAACGCTTCAGATATATAATTTACAACTTTTGCCATAATACTTTTGATTTGCACGGGCGGAGGGATTCGAACCCCCATCAACGGTTTTGGAGACCGCTATTCTACCCTTGAACTACGCCCGTAGAATAAACCAGTAGTTTTTAAAGCTACTGGTTGTTTATTTATTTTAATTATAGGATTTCTGTTACTTGACCAGCACCTACAGTTCTACCACCTTCACGGATTGCAAAACGTAAACCAACATTTAATGCAATTTCGCTTAATAATTTAACTTCGATAGTTAAGTTATCTCCTGGCATTACCATCTCTACACCTGCAGGTAAAGTAATGATACCTGTTACGTCTGTTGTACGTACATAGAATTGTGGACGGTAGTTGTTGTGGAATGGTGTATGACGACCACCTTCTTCTTTTTTCAAGATATACACCTCCGCTTTGAAGTGATCGTGTGGTTTTACAGAACCTGGTTTACAGATTACCATACCTCTTTTGATGTCTTCTTTTTGAATACCTCTCAAAAGAATACCTACGTTATCTCCTGCTTCACCTCTATCAAGGATTTTACGGAACATTTCAACTCCTGTAATTGTAGAAGTCAATTTTTCTGCTCCCATACCAATAATTTCTACTGGATCTCCAGTATTAGCTACACCAGTTTCGATACGACCTGTTGCTACAGTTCCACGACCAGTAATAGAGAATACGTCTTCAACAGGCATCAAGAAAGGTTTTGCAACATCTCTTTCTGGCTCTTCAATCCAAGCATCAACAGCTTCCATCAATTCAATAATTTTTGGTACCCAAGCTGGATCATTATTCAATCCTCCTAATGCAGATCCTTGAACAACTGGTCCATTATCTCCATCATATTCGTAGAAAGACAATAAGTCTCTGATTTCCATTTCAACAAGTTCTAACAACTCTGCATCATCAACCATATCCACTTTGTTCATGAAAACAACGATTCTTGGAATACCTACCTGACGACCCAACAAGATGTGCTCACGTGTTTGTGGCATTGGTCCGTCTGTTGCAGCTACCACCAAAATAGCACCATCCATTTGAGCAGCACCAGTTACCATGTTTTTTACGTAATCCGCGTGACCTGGACAGTCCACGTGTGCGTAGTGACGGTTTGCTGTTTCGTACTCAACGTGTGAAGTGTTGATCGTAATACCTCTTTCTTTTTCTTCTGGAGCGTTATCAATTTGATCGAACGATTTTGCTTGACAATAACCTGCATCAGACAATACTTTTGTAATTGCTGCTGTTAATGTAGTTTTTCCGTGATCTACGTGCCCAATTGTTCCTATGTTTAAGTGGGGCTTGCTACGGTTAAAATTTTCCTTTGCCATTTTACTTAATTTTTAATCTTAGTTATTTATTAGTGTTCAAATTTTCTTTCTTGAGCCAATGACGGGAATTGAACCCGTGACCTCTTCCTTACCAAGGAAGCACTCTACCCCTGAGCTACACCGGCGGTACAGTTTTTTTGTTTCTTATTTTAATTTCTTGTTTATAAACAACTTAAAAATTGAAACTTTTAACCTTTTTTGTGGGGAGAGCAGGATTCGAACCTGCGAAGTTTTCACAGCAGATTTACAGTCTGCCCTCGTTGGCCGCTTGAGTATCTCCCCTAACCTTTCAATAAATTTATGAGCCGATGGAGGGACTCGAACCCACGACCTGCTGATTACAAATCAGCTGCTCTAGCCAACTGAGCTACACCGGCATTTACATACAAAAAAGTCCGCTATTTCTAACGGACTGCAAATGTATAGCTTTTTGTCTTTTAAACAAAACTTTTTTTGACTTTTTTTTGATTAAAAAAACTATTTAACTTTTTCTTTCCTTTTGATTAATAATCGTTCCAATGATTCTGTCGCTAAATCTACGGCTTCTTCAAAGGTTTTACATTGTTTTTTTACCAAAAACTCATCACCTGGTACCAAAACCTTAATATCAACTACTTTATTCTCTTTTTCGCTCGTTTTTTCTACTTTCAAAAAAACATCAGATGTAGTAACTTTATCATAATACTTCTCTAATTTATTCATTTTTTCCTGAATAAAACTTACTAGTTTACTATCAACCGTAAAATTAACCGCATGAACATTTACTTTCATAATTAAATTATTTATTGTTAAACTTTTTTTATTGAATTATTTCAAACTTCGTGGATGGGCTTTTGCATATACTTTTTTTAGAGTTGCTACACTATTATGTGTATAAACTTGTGTTGAAGCCAAACTTGAATGTCCTAATAATTCTTTGACCGAATTGAGTGTTGCCCCATTGTTGAGTAAATGTGTTGCAAATGTATGCCGTATCATGTGCGGACTCTTTTTTACCTTCGCAGAGACAAGACTAAAGTAATCATTTATTAATCGATATACAAATGTTTCATTCAATTTATTTCCATTTTTTAATAAAAAAAAATAGTCTTTATCCTTAATTACCTCTAAATTAGACCTTTCCGCTAAATATTTTTCTATTTCTTTTTTAATTATTGGCAATATTGGTATGAGCCTTTCTTTATTTCTTTTTCCTTTTACTTTTAATATTTCTTGATGCAAATTAACATTTTGTAATTCTAAACTTATTAATTCCGACCTTCTCATTCCAGTTGTGTACAACAAATCTATAATTAATTGATTTCTAACTCCTTCAAAATCAATAGTGTAAATGTTTTCACTTAATACTTTTGTCATTTCCTGTTCTGAAAAAGGTATTTGTATTTTTTTTGGTGTTTTTAAAGCCCTGTGTTTTATAAATGGGTCTTCTAAAATCTGCCCAATTTTCATTAAAAATCTATAAAACGCCTTCAAAGAGCTCATTTTTCGGTTTACAGACCTACTTGAAAGCCCTTTATCGACCAAAGTTACAATCCAAGTTCGGATTTGATTGTAATTGATTTGCTCTAATGTTGCCTCTTCAAATGTCGTCAATACAAAGTTTTGAAATGTTTTGATATCATCTATATAGGCTTTTACCGTATGTAGTGAATATTTTTTTTCCAATAACAAGTATTTTTCAAAGGCTTCTAGGTTTTGACGCATCATGGGATAATTTAAAATATTAGGATGAATGTGTTTTACAATACAATTTTGTTGCAATATCGTACTTTATTTTAAATTAGTAAACCATTTTAAGAAATAATTAATATGTACTCGTGCTACTCTTATACTCAAAACTTTCAATTGAATTACTATGAACTAAGGCAGCTATTATAAAAATAGGTTTTAATAAAAATTATTAACACTCTATTTTTCAACAAAACATTTCATTTTTAAATAAGATATAAAGTACATTTTATATTTAATTTGTATTTTATATCGTCATTTCATTGTCGTTTAGTTCACCGTGATATAATAATTATTGCACTTCGCTTTGGCAAAGTTTAAAACTTTCAAAAAGATGATTGATACGAATTAATGTTAAACTCAACGACATTGATTGTTATTTATAATTTATACCTACTTAATATATTATAGGTATAAAGTTTAAAAAAAATATCATCCTGTTTATTCAAAAATGTTTATATTTGTTCGTAAACTCAAAAAAAGAGAAGTATGAATTTAAAACAATTTTTTTGTATCATTTTTTTGACGCCAATTATGTTATTGGCTCAAAAAAAAACAATAAGTTTGGACGAAGCTGTAATGCAGCAAAACAGAGCCTTTAGAGCCGAAAAATTAGCTGGATTTCAATGGGTGCCAGGCAGCAACAAGTATGTGTATTTTACAGACAATTACAGTAAAATGCACTGGGCAATAGCTGGAAACAAAACGGCTACAGAATGGACAAATGTTACTACAATTAATGCGGCATTGGGTACAAGTTTGAAAATGCTCAACAACCTGCAATGGGTAGATGCTCAAACGGTTTTAATAGCCGATAACAATCAATATTACGAATATTCGCTACAAAATCAAACGGGTAAAAAACGATTAGAATTGAGCGAAAAAGCCGAAAATGCTACATGGAATATTGGTAAAAGTATGTTGGCTTTTACGGAAAACAACAATGTATATGTCATGAATCAGGCAAATGAAAAAATTAGCATTACATCCGAAAATAATCCTGCAATTGTATCTGGACAAAGCATAGCCCGTAATGAATTTGGGATTTCGGGGGGTATTTTTTGGTCTCCAAAATCGCAGTATTTGGCATTTTATCAAAAAGATGAATCTCAAGTAGCCGATTATCCTTTGTTGGATATTAATGAAACGCCAGGTCAATTAAAGTCTATCAAATATCCAATGGCAGGACAAGCCTCTGAAAAACCTAAAGTAGGTATATATCATTTTGCTACTCAAAAAACCGTATTTATAGCACCTCGAGGCAAAGCCGACGATTATTTGACCAATGTGTCATGGAGTCCAGACGATAAATGGATTTTGATAGCCGAACTGAATCGAGAACAAAACAATATGAACTTGAATTTGTATGAAGCTGCAACAGGCCGTTTTGTAAGAACTATTGTTCAAGAAACCCGAAACACATGGGTAGAACCCGAACATGAGGCTTATTTTATCAATCAAGATGCGGAACATTTTGTATGGATGAGCGAGCAAGATGGTTATCAGAATTTGTATTATTACAGTATCAATGGGCAATTGATCAAGCAACTTACACAGAATGCTTTTGTTGCCAAGTCTATCGTTGGAAACAATGCAAAAGGCGATATGATTTATTTTTATGCTACGGGGCCAAACCCTACCAATATGCTTTTGTATAGTGTTGATTTGAAAGGCCATCAAAAGTTAATTACGAAAGATGAAGGCCAGCATCAAGTAGCAATAGCAGATGATGGGCATTGGATATTTGATGAGTATTCAAACCACAATACCCCTTCAAAATCTGTGTTATATGACAGTAAGAACCAAGCAACTACGCTGTTAGTAAGTCCCAATAAATATGCCGATTATGTTATGGGTTCGGCCGAAATAAAAACCATCAAGGCGGCCGATGGCACCACCGATTTGTACACCCGATTGATCAAGCCAAGTTTTTTTGATCCTGAAAAAAAATATCCTGTTTTGGTATATGTTTATGGAGGGCCACATGCTCAAATGATTACCAACTCTTATTTAGATGGTGCCAGTTTGTGGATGTATTGGATGGCAGAGCAAGGATATTTGGTTTTTACTATTGACAATAGAGGGTCTGACAACAGAGGATTGGCATTTGAAAGTGTGATCCATCGCCAGTTGGGCAACAACGAAATTGCCGATCAAATGCAAGGAGTTACATATTTAAAATCGTTGCCTTATGTAGATGCTCGTCGATTGGCGGTTCATGGTTGGAGTTTTGGGGGTTTTATGACTACCTCGCTCATGCTTAAAAAATCGGGGGTGTTTAATGTGGGAGTTGCGGGTGGCCCAGTTACCGACTGGAAATGGTACGAAGCCATGTATGGCGAGCGGTATATGGACACACCAACTGAAAACCCAACAGGATATGACCAATCGAACACTTTGAATGCCGTAAACAATTTGAAAGGCAAACTGTTGCTGATTCATGGCACGAGTGATGATGTTGTAGTGATGCAACATAATTTTGGATTGCTAAAAAAATGTATTGAAGCCCAAAAACAAGTTGATTTTTTTGCTTACCCCATGCACAAACACAATGTTATGGGCAAAGATAGGGTGCATTTGATGACTAAAGTGTTGCAATATGTAATAGATCATAATAAATAAACCTCCATTCGTTTGACCAATTGAAAACGAGGTGTAATAGCCCAGATTGAAGTGGAAAGCAAAACGGCAGCAAAGGGATTTTTTTGTTGCCACAAAAGAGCGACCAGCGGAAGCTCCTTTTGTGGTTTACAAAAAACCCTTTGCTGCTGTTTTGCTTGAAACGTAAAGCTGGAAATGGCTCCAAAAGAAAAAAATGGATAGCCATTAAATTCTTTTTATTACAATTGTCTTGAAAAGTTTGTCATAGCTATTTTGATTATTTTTGTCGAATAAAATCCATAAATTTGGAAAAATGAGCACAATACAAATATCTTTAATAAACTCTCGAAAAGCGCCTTCATAGAACTTGTTAAAATTAGATTTTCCATCAAAGTTTACTACTTTTATTCCCATAATACGATGCCCTAAATTTCCAGAAAAAATGGGGTAAACAACAGCAGCATATACTAATACAATGACACAACCCGTTAAAACGTCGAAAATATCGAAATCTTTATCTAAATAATCCCAAAAAGTTGTATTTTCAATAAAATAAACGTAGGAAAAATAAAGTGATTGAATGAATAAATAGTCTATAGCAAATGCTAAAAACCTTCTTGATTTTGAAGCCATTAGCTCCTCGTTTATGATAATTGTATTTTCCATAATTGTGATATATAATTTATGCAATTTGAGAAATATTATACGCTAGATTCAATTAGTAAAAGCAACTTTTAGGTTTTTATAAAATAAAAAATTTTATACAATATAAAAACTAATCCATAAATTGAAATACAATTAGTAAGTTATTATAATAAATTGTTACATACAAATAATATGAAAAAAATTTAAACAAAATGCAGAAGTAACTATTTAATACACAAACAATTAAACAAACTTGAACTACCCAATTAATCGCCGCCGCCACAACCACCACAACTGCTGCCACAGGACGAACCGCAACTACTGCCGCACGATGAGCCACAACTGCTACCACATGATGAGCTATTTTGGTTTTGAGCGATGTTCTGATTGTACTTGACAATTGAACCAAATGCTACGGGCATTGCTACTAATCCTGAAATAAAATACATATAACCCCAGTTGTTTTTTAAATTTTGACTGGATAAAATATCTTGTCTATAATATTCTGGTAGTACTTTTTTTGTAAAAAATAAAGTTAATCTTTTTAAATATAAATAAATTACGACTATGAGTACAATATTATAAATTAATATCCATAAAATGGGTTTGTCTAAATTAATACCCATACACAATCGTATGAAACCAAACAGGAATAATAGCATTAAAACTATAAAATTGACTTTGAATGTTTGATGAAATTTTTTGGATTTTAGTATATATTTATTCAGTGCGTCGATTGTTGTAGCCGTGTTTATAAATATGTTTAAGGAGGTAAGTTTTTTAAGAAAAAGCGGGTAATAGGCTGATTTTAAATCTTTTAATTCTTGTCGAACTTGCCGCTGTGTTTTATTTTTTACTTTAATACTATCGTTATTTTCAAAAACTAGTTTGTCTTTGATTACAATCATTTGCTCATGAATCATTTCGCCAACCGTGGATTGAATGACCTCTTGGATGTTTTGGTATTTTAAATAAATCAATTCGGCTGGGCTTAAATTAAATATAAAGCTAGATGTATCAATATTTTGTAACAGTGCTTTACCTTTTTTTTCGTTGTAGATTTCCAAAAACCATAAACAAAAAAAACTCAATAGTACTAAAACAAGAAGGAAATAAGGGTTGTTGCACTGGGTATAAAGTGGTTTTAGAAGTACATAAGCAGCGTAAATTAAGACTGTAAACACCACAAAACCAATGATTATAAGTGATCGAAGATGGGTAGCTGCTTTGTTGAGTGCTAAACTGTCGAACATGCTTCCGTAATGCCAAATGGCTTTGGGTTGTATGCCAAAATTTTGTTCGTAGACAATTTGTGTGTGTTCTTTAGCTACTTTGAATTTTTCAAATTCTAAATCGTTATGGGTTGAAGGTAAATGCTGTATGTTTTTTCCTAAAATAGAACACAAAGCTGTGTATGAATTGGTAAAAATTAAATGTTGGTGCCAAACCAAATCTACAATGGGCGATGGTGAAACCATTTCGTTTGACGTAGCGGCCAAATACATGAATTTTTTATATTCTAAAATAGCCTGTTCGGTAAAATGAGCAGTCCAATGGTTTTCCGCAGCTAATCGAATAGAAAAATCATATTTTCCAGGTGGGTTATCCATTTTGAAACGTAAAATATTGGTCCAAAGTGATTGATCTGAAACGGCCATTAGCATATCAATATTGAATTAATTTTTATTTTTTACTGTTTTTTTGTTTCATTTTTTTGAGCCACTTGATACAAAAATTGAAATGTATTGTTGGCACAATTTTGCCAAGTATAATCTAATGTTTTGGCAAATGATTTTTGACTCAATTGTATTCTAAGATTTTGATTTTCAAATATTTGTACCATCGCTTCTTTGATTTCTGATACTTGTCTTGGATTAAAATACAAGCCAGCATCGCCCAATACTTCTGGCATTGGCCCAGCATTAGACGAAATAATGGGCAAACCAGCACTCATGGCTTCTATCAAAATAATGGGCATGTTTTCGCAACTGGAACCAAATACAAAAGCATTGGCCTGATGGTAATGTTGAATAAGTTGCTGATGGGGCAATCCTGGAATGTAAGTTACACATTCTGAAGCATTTGAAAAATTATTCAATACGTTTTGTACTTTTTCAAAACTATCCAGTGTGCTACCAATTAGTGTTACTTTGATGGGGTATCCCTCTTGGTGCAACTCGCAAACAGCTTGTGCAATATTCCAATGATGTTTGTAGATCGTTACATAAGAAACGTATAAAAATTCAAACAAATGATGCGAATTGAAATCGGAAGCAGGTCTTTGAATACGTGGAGCCAATTGAAATTGAGCACTTACACCATGAGGTATTTTTATGGTTTTATTTGATTGAATTTTAATTTTTTGAGAGATAAAATTTTGAGCATATTGAGTTAAGAAAATCATACCACTTGCCCGTTTGAAGCTAAAAGATTGGGTAAAAAACAAAATAAACAAACGCACTCGCATGGCAAAATTATAATGTTTAGATTCCTGATATTCAAACGGTAACATGTTTTGAGACATGGTTACGAAAGGCGAAAAAGTACTAACAAAAGTGCCACCTGGAGCAAAAATAACGCTACATTTATTTTGTGCAGCAATGGTTTTTAAATAAAATATTTGAAAGAAAAAACACCAAATTGATGATTTATTCAAGTGTGGATGCGATTGTTTTTCCAACCAATCAACAGTTGGAAGTTGTTGTAAAGTTTGATTATTGGACCAAACAATTACCTTCGTAAACCCTTGATTGATAGGATTTCCGTTTTCAAGAATGGCTTTCAAATGTGTTAAACCACCACCAGCCCTAATGTTTGAAGCGTCTATACCTAAAATCATGATGTTATTGAATTAAAATAGATAAAGAGTTTTTGGCAATGGTTTCTGGGTCGATGCGTTGACCTAATTTATGTGAAATTTTTGACATTTCTAATAAAGTATCATCAGAAGCCGCTATTATTTTTTGCATTTTATGTTGCAAATCCAAAGCATTTCCAGCCTCAAACACATATCCATTGTAACCCGATACAACAAAAGTAGGAGCTGCACCACAAGCGTCTGAACAAATTATAGGCAATCCTGCAGCAGTAAACTCATGAAGCACTAATGCCCAAGGTTCCATTTTGGAGGGCAACACAAAGCAACCCGAATTGGCAACCAAATCTTGAAACTCGTGGGTTTGAACAAAGTCTAATACCTTGACATTTGGAATCATATTCAACTGGTTTTGTAAGGGGCCATTACCAACTAAGCACAAAGTCCAATCCTTTTTATGGGTTATATTTTGCCATGCTTGTAGCAAGGTATCCAAGCCTTTTTCCGAAGCAAATCGGCCAGCATAAAAAAACTGGTGCGGGTATTTTTTGGTTTTATCGTTTATGGTATTTTTAAAAATGGGATTAAAAATAGACAAATCGCCAGACAAAAAATTGAATATAATTTGATTGTTTTGATAACCTAATTTTTTTGCATATTCATATTGATAAGCACCCGCTACCCATAAATGAGAGAAAGCTTTTTTATAAAAAAATTTAAAATAAATGCGTCCCAAATTTTGTCTCAAAGAGTTATAGTATTGAGTATCAGACACTGCTACCACAGGAATGTTTAATTTTCTGATTTTTATGCAAGTTCTAACATACATTTTATCCATCCAACCTGAAGTAACAACAATATGGGGCTTTAAATTTTGTGCCAAATCAAATAAAGATTTTTCAGTAAAATTTGATTTATTATAATAAGTAACACCTTGCATTTCAGGTGCTTTATAAGGAGTTTTTTTTTGTTTATCCCATTGAACAACATGAACTTCGGCGTTGTTGTTTTGAACATACTCTCTAAAAACCGAAACATTATAACTCATAACTTCGGCGTAAAGGTATAAAATTTTGATTTTAGCGTGTTCCATTTTCAATTAAATTAGAATAATTTTGAGCCATAATGTCTTCTGTATAATGGTTTTGTACATGCGTTAAAGCATTTTGAATCATTGTTTTTCTTAATGAACCCTTTTGAATTAACCAAGTAACTTTATCAAACAAATCAGAAGTGGAACTGTCAAAAAGCAAACCATTAACTTCATGGGTAATAATGGTTGAGGGGCCACCAGCTAATGCGTTTGCAACTACAGGCACACCATAACTCATTGATTCTATGATAGTTCTACCAAAACCTTCTTCGGTAGCTGCCGATATAACTATATCTGAATTACTATAAATAACATCAAAATTGGTTTCATGCCCCTTAAAAAACACATATTCCTGCAATTGATTTTGAGCTATAAAATGTTGTAACGTTTGTAAATAGGCTTCGTCTATAGGAGTAAAAGTAGTGCCAAAAATATGCAACTTGACTTTAAATTGTGCTTTTATGAGCAAAATCATCAACTCTAAACATTGCATTTGATTTTTGCGGTTACAAATTCCACCAATCGTTGTCAGATTGATTTCGGCTTTGTCGAAAGTATTAAATTGGTGATTAGGAATTTGGATGCCATTTTGAATCAAAAAAACCCTTTCTTTTTGTTGGTTGTATTGTTTCATGAGATTGGCTTGCTTGTCTGATATACCTACAAATTTTGAAACTTTTGAAAACAAGAAAAATCGTAAAAAACGAGCAGACCAATTGGTATAAAACCAACCTCTTGAAATATACATAATATAGTCTGTATTTTGTAAAAATAACGCCAACATCAAAGCTGGTCTATCAGAACAAAGATACAAAGTGTTATAAGGTAAGGTTTTAAATGTTTTTTTGGTAAACCTACACAATCGAAGGTACTTTAAGGGTTTTGCCAATGAAATATGAGGGTCTTCGTTAAAATAAAGCACCTGAATTGAAGGATCAAATTTTGATAAATACTCACAATTTTGGGGTACTAACACCGTAACAACATGATTTTGATGTGCCAATCCATTCATCAAAGCAATAGTAGATTTGATACCGCCACCAATATCTTTTTGGGTTATCATGGGGCAGAAAACGGGAGTTTTAATACTTTTTTCCACAATCGATTATTTATTATTTAAAGCATACATTCGTTTAATTACTTGATGTGGGGCTAAATATTCATCAAAATAAGCTTTGGCATTGGCCTGAATTTTTTTTCGTAAATGCTCATCGTTGATGATTTTCAAAATGGTGTTTTTCATGTCATTTTCGTCATGAACATATAAAATATGTACATGATCAATCAAAGGAGCAGGCAACACATTGACATGTGGCGTTGAGAGGATGACTTCGCCTAGAGCTAAAAACTCACCTAATTTCCAACCATGACATTTTAGTACAGCTGGTGTATTAAATGTAAGGGTAGTTTGTTTGATTTTTTGCATATACACCTCAAGTGGCACTCTTTTTTTTATTTCCAAATGTTTAAATCCCGTGTCAAAATTATCGTTTCGAGGTGCTAAACCGCCTTCAAATTCAATTTCGGGTAAAGATTTGCAAACTTCTACAAACTTTGCTCTATTGGCATTGGTTTCATAATCAAATTTCCAAGTAGAACCAGTAAAATAAATATATTTTGGTTTTACTTCAAAATCATTAGTGTAATCTTCTAGTTTGAATCGGGTTGTTTGAGCCTTATAATTAGCTAAAAACTTTCTTTTTTTAGTAATTTTGGGGTAAAATTTAACAAAATTCATTACAGCATAAAATATAGTTTGGGGTATATTCCATATTTTTATACCAAAACTTGGGCCAATAGGAAGAATTTTGTGTGTGTTTACTTTAGGTAATGCTTCAACATTGTAATTCACTTTTCCATATACATCACACCATTGGAGTTCTTGATCCAAAATATCATTTTGATCTCTTGAATCAATAATAAACTTTGTCTCTTTTCCATGATCTAAAATGATGGCAGCAAAAACTTCTTGATTAAAATCAGGAAATTTATCTACATTGAAAATAATTTTAATATTACCAAAATAATCGGTCAATCCTTTGATGTAATAAGCATCGTAGAACACATCGCATAATCCATATACATAAATCGTAGGTTTCATTATGATATTAATTTAAATTTAAAAAATTGGAGCTTTTTAGTTTAAGGCTAATTCTTTTAATCTCTTGTTTTTCAATGATAAAAATAAAGCAAAAGTATAAAAGAATGTTTGATTTCGAGCAATATCAACACTAAATTGTGCTAGACCAAGAAAATATAGTGTGGCCAAAATGGCAAATAGTTCTAGTTTTCCTGGGCTTTGCGGGGATATAATAAGCTTAAATACTTCTATAAAAATAAAACCAACTATACAAATCAAAACTAAAACCGCCACATACCCTTCTTCAAGCATGATTTCCAGAAATATGTTATGTGGATAATCTGCCCCGCCAACTACACTTACATAGTTTCCAAAACCAATATTAGTAGGGTTTTCTGCAATATAGGCTTTTGCTGCGGCATAAATTTCTTCACGTCCCGTACCTTCTTCGCTATCTCCATCAGCGTTTTCAACCAATCTGGATTCTACATTATTGGCATTCAAATAATTCAAATAATAAGTAACGGAAGCCAATACCAACACTATTCCTATAAAGGTATTGAAATTGGATTTTTGCTGTTTGAAAAAATTAAAATACAACAAAATCAATATCGGAATAATGATTGCAGCCAAAGATTGTCGGGTTTGACAAATAATCATTACAATAACAAAAAAGGACATTAAGAAAAATAAATATATTTTTTTTACAGAAAAATCTAACAAATGACATAAAAAAGCCAACATCCCAATTCCTGCAATTCGTGTTGCTGTAATAATATCATATTCATGCCCTCGAATACCATCATCTAATACAGAATAGGTTCGCCATGTTTGTATTGGTGATAAACTGACGCCACCATCATCTGCGGCCAAAGTAAATTGTGGTACAAAAAGATAAAAAGAAATAATTAAAAATTCTTCAAAATTAAAATGGTTGATGTGGTCGTCATAACAATGTAAGGAAGCAAATAAAATAGCGGCCCAAGTTATACATAATTGTATTTTAAACACCTGATAATCACCTAATTCGGTTTTGGTCATGGCAAATAATATCAGTCCGAAAAAGGCATACAACATCAAATTATAAGGAAAAATAGCTAATTTTAATTTCTTGGCTGGTTCCCACCCCGTCATCAATCTGATTAAAAAAACAGCTAACAACATGGCAAAAATTAATCCGATATTTGGTAACCCTGTAACTTTATTCAACAATATAAAAAAAGAATATCCAAAAAAAGTCAGAGCCAATACGATTTCATTATATTGTTTGTTGTAAAACTTATAATACATATATACCATAACCAATCCTAAATATGGGATGGCAATTTTGTTAATATCCGTGAATAAAAGGACTATTGAGAGTAAGATTAAAAATATTTTTTTCTTCATTCTGATTTTTTCAATTGTAAATAATTTTTATAAATAACAAAATATTGCCTAATAGATGGTGTTGTATAATGATTTCCAGCACCTTGTGGGGTTTTGTTATTGAAATAATAGTCAAAATTTTTCAGTACTTTCAACAATCCTAAGGCCGATTTATTTTCGATTTCGCACAATGTATTGGTTACTGTATCTTTTAGACTTGACTTGAATATTATAGGTACTTTTTCTTGATAAATAATGGCCCCTGTATCTATTTTGGAATCGATTTGATGAATCGTAAAACCAGAATTTTTGGAACGATTATAAATTTGCCAAATCACACTTTGAGCATTTTGATAATCGGGCAGTATTTCATGATGGATATTGATCATGCCAAATCGAGGTATCGAAAAAACCCTTTTGCTAATAAATCCATTACCTAAGCTAATGCCTAAATCAGCTCCAGAATTGCGAAACAATTGCATGGTTTGTTCAGAATTGGTTACCTCTACTTCAAAAAACGGGATGTTTTTAGCTTTACAAAACACATCTAATGGTATGATTTTATGGTATTTTTGAGTATTTGAGCTATACCATTTTCGCATACGTAATCCATTAATGCTACCCAAAATACCTATTTTGAAAATCTTTTTTAATTTATTTTTAAAAAAAGATTGTTTTTTTTGTAAAATCCCTTTACTAACAACAACCATAGCCACATCAATTTCTTGATGTTCTAGCAAATACGGAAGATGATGTGCTGCCACACCTGTAGTACTACTTGTTAATATAATGATTTTCATTTTTTTATACTTTTCAAATTAAAAATATATTTAGCTCTGCCTGTACCTGTTACATTAACTTTGAACAGAATATGGAAAATAAGGATCCAATAAACCCGCTTTTTTACTATTGTTTATTAAAAAATAATAAATATGCTCCCATTTCCAATGTGCAATCAATTGATCTCGCCTGATAGCCAAATTATTTTTTTCTATTGGTGTTTGCCCATTGATGTGACACCCTCTTTCGGCAGTAGCACAAGATTGAAACCCTGCCTCAAAAACAGCTTGTCGGCCTATTTCCGAAAAATGAAAGAACCGCCCATAAGGATAAGCAAAATGTTTGACATTACCACATTTATTTTTTAAAATTTCAAATGTTTTGTGCATGTCTTCTTGAATTTGAGCTGCAGCTGTTTGAGCAATATTTATATGATTTAGGGTGTGCGATCCAATTTCGTGCCCTTGATTTTGTAATATTGCTACTTCTTTCCAAGTTAGCATTTCGGCTGGTGGAAAATCTATTCGAGTATGACAATAGTGTTTGAGGATATCAAAATTAGACTCTTCAATCAAATCGGTATTAATAAAAAAACAACAGGACGCATCGTATTCATTCAAAATTTCGGCAGCTTTCAAATTGTTTTTCAACCCATCGTCTGAACTAAAAGCTATATAAGGCTTGTCGATATTGTTTGTTAAAATTCTATTTACGGCTTCGGAATAAGAAATAAAAGTATGGTTTTTGGATAATTTTTTCAAAATATTATCAAATTTTTTTTCTTCATCATTAAAAATATGATGAAAATACAACATTTGTACCCTTGGCTTATTCAAATTATGTTCGTATCCTTTGAGGTTTTCTAAAAGATATAAAGAATCCAACGCAATATCTCGAGCAATATCTCTAAAATTTTTAGGTTTTCTTGTCAGAACATCAGTGTAATTTTGGGCAAATTTCATCATTGTTGTAGCTTTTGAAGTTGTTAAAATCCTTTTGTAACCCTCTGAATTATGATTTGAAAATATTGATAAACAATCGTCCTATTGCCAAAATCAAATGTTTGATTTTTATTTTTTTAAGATATTGGGGGTTCCATAAATAGGAGGAATTGTATATTATGATATTTCGAACCTGACTTGAAATTTCATCTTGAATAATAGTATGGAATTTAAAATTGGAGTAAACATCAAAATTTTCTAACAATTGAATATTAGATTCTTTAAATCCAATCAGCTTTTCGGTACTTAAATTTCGTGAAATTCCACCATCGTGTATTCTGTAAACCGACATGTTTTCGTTGATGAATTTGAATTTTCCTTTAAGCATCAATAAAAGCGCTAATGCCCGATCTCCTGATTGGGTTTCGTAAAAAAATTTGGGAAATTTTTCAAAATAATTGCGGTAAACTATAGCATCTGTTGGACAAAGATTACCACCTGTTTTGATAATTTCTATAGGTGTAACCTTGTCGTTTAAAACATTTTTGTTAGATATAAAATCTTCGGTTTTTTTGGAATTTTGATAATAAGATGTTCCTTGATGAAAACACAAAGCATAATCTGGATTTTGATCTAAAAAATCGACTTGTTTTTGTAATTTTAATGGATCAGTCCAGTAATCATCGCCTTCGCAAATGGCTACATATTGTCCTTTTGCGGCTTCTATAGAAAATATAAAATTGGGTATGGCACCTATATTATTTTGATGTTGGTGGTATTGTATTTTATGTCCTTGAGGGTGTGTTGCAATAATTTCATTAATTATTGCATCGGTATTATCTGGAGAACAATCATTGGAAATAATGAGTTCAAAGTCAAAATTACATTTTTGCATCAAAACACTATTTATAGCTTGGGCTATAAAAGCTTCTTGACCGTAGGTTATCATGCTGACGCTTAATTTCATTTGGGCTATTTATTTATCAGAATAAAATAAAATATTAATTCTAAAATTAGTTATTTCTGTATCTGGTATTTGTATTTTATACGAAATATTCAAATCATTTGCTATTGTTATTAACTCTTGTTCTGTCCACCATCTTCCCATTCCGTTATTTGAAATATCGCCTTGTCTTTGTTTTTCTTCATAAAATTGTACCCTTTCTGGCGTGTTATAAAAATGATATTTACGTTCGTCCGAAGGGATGTTGGTAACATAAAACACAAAATCACTATTTTGTTTTTGAATGCAATCGATCATGGCATGTAATTCAAAGGGCTCAAAATAGGCCAACGAATCATTTAATAAAAATTTGTTAGGTTTGTTTTTGAAATCAAACAAATTGAAAAAATTTTCTTTAGCATTACCCGTTTTATAAACAATATTGTCTGCCGATTTAAATTCTTGGGCAGTTGCAATTAAATGTTCTGTAAAATCAAATGCATATATATTTTTACATTTTTCTGATAATTTTTTGGTTATTAAGCCATTGCCACAACAAATTTCCATCAATACATCCTCTTTTTCAAGTTGCAAAGATACGATAATATCGTTAATTATTTTATCAAATGCATGAGCCGAAATGGGCATTTTTTGAAATGTTTTACCTACTTGATAAAACAAATCATCCTCATTTTTTATGTCTTTTTTTCTATAATCTTTCCAAAAATCTTCCCAGTATGACATTGTAAATTTATTTATAAATTATAACTTTTTTTTTTGATTTTATTTCATCCACTAATGGTTCTAATTTTCGGATAATTTTTGCAGGAACCCCCACTACCATCGAATTATCTGGCACATCTTTTGTTACTACAGCTCCCGCACCAACAATAACATTTCTGCCTATTTTTACTTTTGGCAATATAGTGGCATTAGACCCTATTTGGCTATAAGAACCCACTTTGCAACGCCCTAAAAGGGTTACTCCTGGCGACATTTCTACAAAATCGCCCACTATACAATCATGGGTTATAGTAGTACGATAATATACTAAGCACCCTATACCAAGCCGAACACTATTTGAAAAAATCGCATGGGACAATACATTGGTTCCTTTGCCAATTTCTACATCAAAACTACCAATTTCAGAAGCATTACTTATAGTCGAAACATATTCGCCACCTATTTCAACAAACATATCATGAATGGATTTCCTTAACAATGGATTTCCTATTCCAATTGTAAATTTCTTATCAACCGTTTTAAAATAATGTTCCACTTCTTTCACATCTCTTAATATAGAAAACCTACCAAACAATTTCCTAGGTAAATCATTACTGATATTATCAAAAAAAGTGATGTTGCATTCAGGATTTTGCTTATAAACAACTTCCAGCACCTCTTTTGCCAATCCTTTTGCACCTGCTATCAAAATGTGCTGGTTTTTGGCTTGCAAATCCACATCAATGGTTTCTAACACATCTACTTTTTCGTGTAGTTCAAATTCTTTCAAAAGCTTTTTAGTATCCTCGACAGAATTAAACATCAAAACATCAATAATAGACAAACCTGGAACAAATTCATTTCCAAATTGTTTGTAAGTAATTGGATTTGAAGTAATAATTTTCAAATCTATTCCATGTTCGTTAAACTTGGTTTTGGAATACAAATCTTTACCTCCAATTGGATTCGAATACCTAGAGGCATTTTCTCTTTTGCAAATATCAATCACCCTATCCTGTGCTTTTAGATTGTTGTTTTGATACATCGTTGATGAGGGTCGAATTTGGGTATCCATTTCTAAATATTTCGCAATCAATGTTATAGAAACAGTAGATAATTCTGCTATTTTTGTTTTGCCAGAAAAAAGGGTGTCTTTTATTATAGCAAAAACAGGTTCAAAATACGGGGCTTTTTTATATGATTGTTCTATCGATTGCAAGAATTTTGAGCGCCATTTGTCAAAAAATTTTGGATTGACATCGATTTCATTTATTTTTGAAAAAGAACTTGGATTGTCCAGCGGCAAAGTAAACAAATGCTTTTGTTTATTGATTAACAAATTATTGCGGTTTACCCAACCTTGTTTTATATAATTGACATCGTCATATATTACAAAAATATCAACTGAATTGATCAATTGAAAATATCCAATATACGGAAAAAAATAGGGCTGCATGATGCCTAATTTCATATCAAAGTTTTTTTTATAATTGAAATTGATTTATTTTTATTTATTTGAAAGACATTTTTTAATAAATGTTGTATTGAAAACACCTCACTTTTTTAGACAGCAAACTACAAATTATCATTTATAATTTTACAAATTAAATAAGAATCCTCTTCAGAAAGTTCTTTATATAATGGCAAGCACAATATCCGAGCAGCAACAGACTCTGAAACAGGCATTTGACCACCTTTTACATAATCTATTGTATTTAAAGATGGATAAAAATAACGTCTAGGAAAAATATTTTGGTCGTTTAAAGCCTTTTGTACGTGTAACAATTGACTTTCTGTTTGGAAAATTACAGGGAAATAACTGTAATTCCAGTTGGTGTTGGCTCTGATTTTGATGGTTTGTAATACTTCAAAATTCAGGTTTTCCAAATAAATGGTTACTACTTTTTTTCTACCCCGCAATATTTCGTCCATATAGGGTAAAACTGACAATCCCATAGCCGCTTGCAATTCAGAAATTTTGCCATTGATACCCAATCCATGAAAATCTAAAGGCCCGTTATGACCAAAGTTATGACTGTAAAACATTTGATGTTGTAACACTTCATTGGCACAAAAAACAGCTCCGCCTTCGCCAGTATGAAACAATTTTGTGGCATGAAAACTACATGTACTTACATCGCCATACTCAAAAATAGATTGTCCATGATAGGTTACTTCAAAACAATGTGCTGCATCATAAATTACTTTGAGGTTGTGTTTTTGAGCAATGGCTTGTATCGCTTCGATATGACAAGGATTTCCAAAAACGTGTGTAGCCAAAATAGCTGTGGTTTTTGGGGTAATGGCTGCTTCGATTTTAGTTTCGTCTATGGTTAAATACTCTGGATGAATATCTACAAATACAGGCTTACATTGTTCCCAAACAATGGCCGATGTTGTAGCAACATAACTAAAAGGGGTTGTAATTATTTCGCCTTGATTACCTAATATTTTAAGTGCTATTTGAATGGGTATGGTGCCATTATTCATTATAATAATGTTTGAAACACCTAATCTTTGCTTGATTTTGGATTCCAGTTCCAGCAATAACGCACCTCTATTGGTTAGCCACTGGTTTTGCCAAACACGAGCTAAATGTTCCTTATATTCTTCTAGGGGCGGAAAGAATGTCTTGGTTACGTTAATCATTTATTTTTATATTATTTTTTATATTATTTTTTTGCAAATATACAGAATTTTGTTTGTTGTAGTGATGAAATGTACCTATAAAGCAAATCGTTTTTAACATCAAAGGTGTCCCATAACTTATTTGATCATGTCTAAATAATAGTGCAACAATTTGGCTTTATATGCCACGTTGCCAAAACCATCAATCAATTTTTCGGCAATTCGTTTTCGGTCGTAAACGATGTCTTTTTTTATAATTTTTTCGATAAACGCTGCCATCGATTGGAAATCTCTAATTTGAAAAACCTTACCATTTTCTTCGTCTATGAGTTCATCTACGCCACCACATTGCGTTGTACAAACAGGCAATCCGCTGCCAAGTGCTTCCATTAAAGATACACACATGCCCTCCATGAGCGAGGATAAAATAAACATATCTGCCTCCTGAAATTTTTGTGCAATGGAAGCTCTGGAATGATTTTCTGGATACAAAAACACCTCAACATTTTGATAATCAAACTCTTGTACCAATTTTTTTACTGTTTCGGTATGATTGACTCCCCACCCATTGATGCCAAAATAATGAAACTCTATTTTTTTGTCAAATGCAATGCCATCTAAAACTTTGAGTGTTTTGAAAATTGTTTTTTGGTCCTTAAAATAGGTAAATGCTCCAATGGTAATAATTTTAAACACGTCTGACTCTGGTTTATCAATTGGAAAAAAAAGTCTTTCATCTACATAATTTCCTAATATTTCAAACTCAAATTGGTATCCGTGTGTGAGCAATTGTCTGGCCTGATCGTGGCTAGAAACCAACATTTTGTGTGCATTTCTTATCACTTCGTGAATCAAATTCATGCTGCGTTTGGTTCTATACGAAAGGATAAATTTTTGTTGTTCGTGAATAATGTATGGAACTCCCGTTTTTTTGTGAAACTGATTGGCCCAAAAACCCGCTTCATATATCGTATTGACGTGTATTATGGCATTTTTATCCACATGAAGTCTTGCATTTAATTTTTTAAAATAATAATTTTCTATCATTTCCTGAATGAAATAGGGCAAAAACCAAAAACTCAAATAACTTACCGAAGTTACAGACATCCCTTCTTCCGAAATGCGGTGCTGAAATTGTATTAGGTTTTTATATTTAAAAAATTCTCTGATACTTTTTGGCATAAAAACCAACATTTCTACTTCAAATTCTTGTGTTACTAATCGGGCTTGCTCCCTAAAAAAAGAGCTATCCCAAGAACTGAATACAAATAATTTTTTCATTGGTGTTGTTTATTTTATTAATTTATTTCTTATTTTAAATATAGTATCAAAAATATTCATGGGCAAATACCGCAATAATCGGGTATAAACATTAAATTTTGCATTTGATGAATAATTATCTTTAATCCAATTTTTTAATTTTATCCTGTTTTTTTTATCAGGATCCAAATGAGGTAATCCTGTTAGGGCCAAATAACAATTCATGGATTTTTGAACAATTTCTTTTTTTATTTTTTCTATTAAAAGGGTATTCAATCCTTTGTTAATTGCAAATTGTTTGGTTTCTAAAAATATTTCAACATGGTTGAGTTTTTTTAATGTAAAACTACTTCTAATTGTACTTATATTTTCATTAAAATAATGATACAAATTTTTATCGTACAAACCAATTGCATCTACAGCGCTTACAATTTGAAATGTATATAAAATATCTTCAAATATTTTACCATCTATAAATTGAAGTGGTTTTACCAAACTTTTGTGATAAATTCTTATGGGTACTCCATAGGTTTCTTCGTTCATAATCCGTACTAACGCTTGGTTTGCCGTTTGAATTTGAAAAGTATTTGAAAAAAACTGCACTTCTGTTGAAAATTTCAATCTAAATTCTACAATTTTCAAATCATTCTTTAGCATAAGCGCCATACTTTCGGCTATTAATTCCAATTCTATCCAATCATCACTGTCTATAAATGAAATATAAGTTCCATTTGCCTTACTAACCCCTAGATTTCTGGCCGCACTTTGTCCTTTGTTTTCTTGATGAAAAACTTGTATGCGACTATCTTTTTTGGCATAAGCATCGCAAATGGTACCACTGCTGTCTGGCGACCCATCATTTATCAAAATAATTTCTACATGAGAATACGTTTGATGGATAATGCTGTCTAAACATCGGGCTAAGTATTTTTCTACGTTATATACTGGAACGATAACGGATACTAAAGGTGGATTCATTTATAATAAATTTATATTTTTTGTATCCAAATATTGCCTCCTGTATTTTGATAACACAACGGCATATTTATAAAACAATTTGGATGTAATTTATGTAAATAATCAGGAAATATTTTTATTTCAAATTCAGAATTGTACATCAAAAAAGCTTTCAAAATATAATCTTCATTCCAATTGAAGCCATCAAAAACCCATTTTTTTGGATATTCAAACGGATAAAATACATCATGAAAATGAATCAGCACCCCTTTTTGCAATACGGGTAGTATTTCAAATAAAATATAATTGACATCGCTTCCTGTTTTTGAAATATGGGTACTATCTATAAACAAAATATCGCCAGCCTCTAAAACTTCAAAAGTTTCTAATGGAATTTGCTGGGCATCTTGCTCTATTACTTTGATGTTTTGTTTGTCTTTTGCCGTCATCAACGAAAACAATCTATCTGCATAAGGGTCTATAAACGTGATGTTTAACGAGCCGTCAAAATGCAAGTCGTTGGTATCGAGCATAACGGCAGACGAAAAACCTGAACCTATTTCGATAATGCGTTTGGGCTGAAAATGCCTCATCATGCTATATAGCATAATGGCATCTGTATAACCATAATAGATATTTTGATAATAATATCGAAGTCCTTCTTGTTTTTCGGCAGCAAATGGTAAATCAGCATAGTAATTTTCAAATGCACCAAGTAAGGCTTTTTGAGATTCGGTGTTCAGGCTGATGCCTTTTATTCCTTCCGTTTTTTCGTGTTTCCAAATTTCGTGTTCTCGTTTTTTTATGGCTTCAATATCTATTACGGGCGAATAAAAATGTCCGTTTGGAAAGTAGGTATTTCCGCTTCGGGCTTTGAGATTTTTGACGTGTGGAAAACAATCGATGATGCGTTTAATCAGTTTTTTCATTGATAGTATATTAAATTTATTGTGTTTGGAGCAAATATAATTATACCTTTTATTTAATATTTAATTATAAATCGTATTAAAAATCGTATTAATTGTTCAAAATAGCCTTTTGACAGGTATAATTTGGAAATTTTAACAAATGTATTAATTTTTTTTTGATGTACAGCCATTGTTTTAAACTCAAATTGCTGTAATAACATTTTTTTTTCGTTTTCATTAAATTTAGACCAATATTTTTCAGTTAAATCTTGATAAAATTCAAAACTTGCCAGTTCTTTTTGATGCAAATTGCTGCGTTGCCCGCTTATATTGTCGTGCGACATGCGTACCCGAACCATAGCTTCGTTGATGCCATATAAATCGGCAAAATTGCTAAATTCGAGCCAAGCCATATCATCTGAATGCCAAGCCAATGGGTAGTTTTTGAATCCAAATTGTTGATAGGCTTTGTTGCTAAAAATATGTTCGCTCAACGACGACCGAGATTGGTGCTTGATTTTTTTAAAATACAATGCTCGGGTATTGTCTTGCTTTTGATGTGTATAGGGTTTGCTTTCTGATTGGTCTTTTTCATTAAATAAAACACTTGCAAATCTAATCACATGTAATTTTTGCGATACAATTTCGTTTACATGTGCATAAAAAGCCGCTACTACATTGTGTCCCAACACATCATCGTCGCCCAAAATCATGAGCCAAGGCTCGTTTTGACTCAAGGCTATACACCTATCCCATTGTTGTGTTAAGGAAGTACCCCCAAGATTGGTTTCAAATTTTTGATACACCATGTCAAATTGCCCTTCATATTGTTGTAATACATCCAAAGGGTCGTTTGGGCTGTTGTCATTTCCAATATACACCACAAAACGTTTATCTGTTTGATTAGCAAGCGATTGCAACGTTTCGCCAAAATATTTTTTGTTGTAATAAGGGATGATGATGGCCAGCTGTTTCATATAAAATTATTTTGAGGCAATAAAAAACCAGTTACAAAATCTTTCATTGTCAATCAAAAGCATTTTTGTTACCGTTTTTAAAAAGCTGTGCAAAATTATAAAAAGTTTTCGACAAACTTAAATTTTTTTGACTTGCAAACAGCTATGAAACTTCATTTAATCCTATTTGCTATCTCAAACGGTTGTTCATTTTTCCTAATTTTTAAATAATTATGTCGTTATTGTTGTGCTATATTTGATTTTGCAACGCATTTTTTTTCTGTACCCTATCGTATTTCAGTGTTTTATGCCTATTTTAAATTAAATGCTGTTGAGTAGGTTTCGTGTATTTGTAATCAGAAAATTTATATTTTATATAAAAAACAAAATCAATTACAACGTTTTCGTTAAAAAAAATTGCCTATATTTTTTATTTCACAATTTCAAAAAATCAAATATATGCTAACATAAAATGTCTTATTTTTGTAAACAAAATTAAATTCATACAAATTATGTTAATTATTGGAATTGCAGGTGGTACAGGATCGGGAAAAACAACCGTAGTGCATCAAATTATGAAAAAGTTGCCTCAAACCGAGGTAGATATTATTTCGCAGGATTCCTATTATAAAGACAACAGCCATTTGTCGTTTGACGAGCGGGCTTTGATCAATTTTGATCATCCTCGGGCCATCGATTTTGATTTATTAGTACAACACTTAAAAGACTTAAAATCAGGTAAGATTATACATCAACCTGTATATTCTTTTGTTACCCATAACAGAACCGAAGACACCATAACTACCCACCCTCGAAAAGTGTTGATTGTAGAAGGTATTTTGATTTTGGCCAATCCAGAATTAAGAGAATTATTTGATATTAAAGTTTTTGTTCATGCCGATTCAGACGAGCGATTGATTCGTCGTTTGAAACGAGATATAGCCGAAAGAGGTAGAGACATGGAAGAGGTGTTGAACCGTTATCAAACAACGCTAAAACCGATGCACCAACAATTTATTGAACCCACAAAAGCTTTTGCAGACATCATTATTCCAAACGACAAACACAACAATGTAGCTATTGATGTAGTTAGAGCCGTAATCAATCAGAAAATTCAATAATTTTAATGCTAATTTTTTTATTAACAAACAATTGAATTTAAAATTAACATTTATAAAAAAAATATGAAAAAAAAAGACGCAAATAAAGAAAAATTACCTTTTTGGAAAAATAAATATATTGTCATTTCAATAGGTTTTTTTATTTGGATGATGTTTTTAGATAACTATTCGTTTTTTGACCATCGGTTTTTAGACAATCAAATTGATGAATTAAACGAAAACAAATGGTATTACCAGCAAGAAATTGCCAAAGACAAACACAGCATCAAATTGTTGAAAAATGAAGGAC
Organism: Flavobacterium branchiophilum NBRC 15030 = ATCC 35035; assembly: GCF_002217205.1. GTDB lineage: Bacteria > Bacteroidota > Bacteroidia > Flavobacteriales > Flavobacteriaceae > Flavobacterium > Flavobacterium branchiophilum. Next base: position 47,033 of record NZ_MUGT01000035.1, read on the forward strand.
AAATTGAAAAATATGCTCGTGAGAAATATTTTATGAAAAAAGACAGTGAAGATGTCTATATCGTCGAATTTAAAGATGATACGCTAGTTTCGAAAATAAATTAAACAAAAATAAAAATCAAGTACAATGCCACAACAATTATTCTCTGATTTTGAGGCTGTTTCCAGCAAGCAGTGGAAAAATCAATTGCAGTATGAACTAAAGGGTGCCGATTATAACGACACTTTAGTTTGGAATTCGCCCGAAGATATTAAGGTAAAACCATTTTACCATCAAGACGAGTTTGAAAAACCTTATCCTATTGGAACCACCGTTACCGAATTTAAAATAGGTCAAGCTATTTTTGTTCAAGACGTTTTGAAGAGCATTCAAAAAGCAGCAGACAGCCTTAATAGAGGCGCAGAAAGTTTGCATTTTGTAATTGAAAACGACCAAACAGACATCGAAAAACTGCTTATAAGTCTTTCGGTAGCACACGTTCCCGTTTTCTTTGATTTATCTTTTCTCTCAATCGATTTCGTATTGCAAATAGACCGTATAGCGGTACAAAACAACCTAACGATTTATTGTAATATCGATCCAATTGGGCAATTGGCCAAAGAAGGCAATTGGTTTGAAACCGCTGAGCAAGACAATTTTGAAACGCTCAACAAGCTTGTGAGCCAAACGCAAAAAGTAATACTTTTGGGGGTTCATGCAGGATTGTATCAAAATGCGGGTGCCAATATGGTGCAACAAATTGCCTATACGCTGGCCCATGCCAACGAGTATTTGAATGTTGTAGAAACCTATAAAAACACCATAGTATTGCATGTGGCTGTTGGTACCAATTACTTTTTTGAAATAGCCAAATTGAGAGCTTTACGACTGTTATTCAACTTATTAGCAAAAGAATACCACTCGAACATCACATGCCATATTGTGGCCACACCAAGCCATCGCAACAAAACCATTTATGACTATAACGTCAATATGTTGCGAACTACAACTGAATGTATGAGTGCCATTTTGGGTGGGGCCAATACCGTTATCAACTTGCCCTACGATGCTTTGTACCACAAAAACAACGAATTTGGCGATAGAATTTCCAGAAATCAGTTGTTGATTATGAAAAATGAAAGTTATTTTGACAAAGTAAACAATCCTGCAGATGGCAGCTATTATATAGAAAATATCACCCAACAATTGGCTGAAAAATCCTTGGCATTATTTAAAGACATTGAAGCAAATGGTGGTTTTTTGAAACAATTGAACGATGGAACTATCAAAAGAAAAATCCAAGAAAGTGCCGATAAGGAGCAAGCTTTATTTGACTCTGGAAAAGAAATTTTATTGGGTACCAACAAATATCCAAATCCAAAAGACCAAATGAAACACGATTTGGAGTTGTATCCATTTGTAAAAAATAATCCTCGCAAAACGTTGATTGCCCCAATTATTGAAAAAAGATTGTCTGAAAAATTAGAACAAGACCGATTGGCATTAGAATAAACGGAATACATTTGATTTTACCTTTTAAAAAAATGAGAAAAAATATACAAAATATAAGTTTAGATCAGGCTGTTACACCTGAAATAAATACCCAACCAACAACGGCTTTTAGAACAGCCGAAGACATTTTGATTCAACCTCAATATGATGCCTCGTCCATAGAAGGCTTGGAGCATTTGGATTTTGCTGCGGGTTTTGCACCCCATTTGCGAGGCCCTTATGCCTCTATGTATGTCCGTCGTCCATGGACTATTCGTCAATATGCAGGTTTTTCTACGGCTACTGAAAGTAATGCGTTTTACAGACGCAACTTGGCTGCTGGACAAAAAGGACTTTCTGTAGCATTTGATTTGGCCACACACAGAGGCTACGATTCTGACCACGAAAGAGTGGTGGGCGATGTAGGAAAAGCAGGTGTAGCCATTGATTCTGTGGAAGATATGAAAGTGCTTTTTGATCAAATTCCGCTCCACGAAATGTCCGTTTCTATGACTATGAATGGTGCCGTTTTGCCCATTATGGCCTTTTATATTGTAGCGGCAGAGGAACAAGGTGTTAAGCCAGTACAACTTTCGGGTACGATTCAAAATGACATTTTGAAAGAATTTATGGTAAGAAATACTTACATATACCCACCAACGCCTTCTATGAAAATCATTGCCGATATATTTGAATATACCAGCAAATACATGCCCAAATTCAATTCTATTTCTATATCGGGCTACCACATGCAAGAGGCAGGAGCTACCGCCGATATTGAACTCGCCTATACCCTAGCCGATGGATTGGAATACATCCGAACAGGGCTGGCAACTGGCATGAAAATTGACGAATTTGCTCCTCGATTATCTTTCTTTTGGGCCATTGGAATGAACCATTTTATGGAAATTGCCAAGATGAGAGCCGGTAGAATGATATGGGCCAAACTGGTTAAACAATTTGAACCCAAAGATGAAAAATCATTGGCCTTGAGAACCCATTGTCAAACATCGGGGTGGAGTTTGACCGAGCAAGACCCCTTTAATAACGTGGCCCGAACTTGTATTGAAGCCGCTGCAGCAGCCTTTGGTGGCACACAATCGTTGCATACCAATGCTCTTGACGAGGCCATTGCTTTGCCTACCGATTTTTCTGCCAGAATTGCTAGAAACACACAGATTTATTTGCAAGAAGAAACCAAAATTTGCAAAACCGTCGATCCGTGGGCAGGTAGTTATTATATAGAAAATTTAACCAACGACATTGCTCAAAGTGCTTGGCAATTGATTGAAGAGGTTGAAGCCCTTGGCGGGATGACCAAAGCCGTAGAATCTGGCATTCCAAAACTTCGTATTGAAGAGGCTGCGGCTCGCAAACAAGCCCGTATTGATAGTAACCAAGATGTGATTGTTGGGGTAAACCAATACCGATTGGAACAAGAAGATCCGTTGCAAATTTTGGATGTTGATAATCAATTGGTTAGAAAACAACAAATGGAACAATTAGAGCACATCAAAGCCACAAGAAACCCAGAAAAGGTAGCAGCTGCATTAGCAAAACTAACCCAAACGGCACAAACTGGATCGGGAAATTTATTGGTATTGGCCGTAGATGCTGCCCGAGAAAGAGCTACACTTGGCGAAATCAGCGATGCTTTGGAAGTGGTTTTTGGAAGACATAAAGCACAAATTAAATCATTTAGTGGTGTGTATAGTAAAGAAATAAAAGACGATAAAAGTTTTGAAAAAGCCAAAGAATTGGCCAATCAATTTGCCGAAAAAGAAGGCCGCAGACCAAGGATTATGATTGCCAAAATGGGACAAGACGGACACGACAGAGGGGCAAAAGTGGTAGCAACGGGTTATGCCGATGTTGGATTTGATGTAGATATGGGGCCTCTGTTTCAAACGCCTGCCGAAGCTGCCAAACAAGCCGTAGAAAACGATGTGCACATACTTGGTGTTTCGTCGTTGGCCGCTGGACACAAAACCCTTGTACCTCAAGTAATTGCAGAACTTCAAAAATATGGCCGAGAAGATATTATGGTCATCGTGGGTGGGGTTATTCCTGCTCAAGATTATCAGTTTTTGTTCGACTCTGGTGCAGCTGCCGTTTTTGGTCCTGGTACCAAAATTAGTGCTGCAGCCATCAGTATTTTGGAGGTTTTACTTCAGGATTAATGCAATAAAGCAACTTTTAGCCAATAGACACGTACATGTCGTTTAGTTAAGCATTGATTTGTCTCTATAATCTTTGTCAAAGTTTATACCTTTGACAAAGATTAAATAAATGCTAGAAGTTAGAGGTTAGAAGTTAGAAGCTAGAAGCTAGAGGTTAGAAGCTAGAGGTTGGAAGTTAGAGGTTTCAAAGAAACTATAAAATCTTTGTAATCCTATAACTTATCACAATACTTAGTAAAAAAACATTTATCATGTTAATTTTCAATAAAATAAGTGGTCAAGATTTTGGCAATGCCCGAAGATTTTTTATTACAGTAAGATTATTCCGTAATTTTATTGTAATAAATACACAGGTAAGACAAACTGTTATAATGCTTTAAAATTTTTTAAAAAAAGTAGAAAAAAATTTACAAAAAAAACGTACTAATTCTGTTTTCCGACCCTTTGCATGATTCGAATATTTATTTTTTATGATTGAT
>NZ_MUGT01000035.1:51256-114916 GCF_002217205.1 Flavobacterium branchiophilum NBRC 15030 = ATCC 35035
TTCCTTCTATTTTTCCTTCATCAAAGGCAGTGTCGATAACTCCTTTTAAATCTCTGTAGCTTTTTAAACTCGATTCATAATTGTCTAATTCTGTTGTATCAAATTTTGCTAACTCTGCTTTCTCAAAGGCTTGAGCAAATACTTCGTCTTTAAAAATGGTTGGAATGCTTTGAAAGTCTTCTAAATTTTTGATGAAATACAACCACTTATCTAAACGAGTTTCTAAATTATTTTCCTCTTTTTTGAAATTGGGCATTTCAAGATAAATATAGGTCAGTTTATCGTAAAAAATTTTTCCGTTCTGATTTTTTAATTTAATTGTGTGCACTACTTCGCTTTTTTCAGGCTCATTTTCATAATCATCAAAGGTAAAATCAAGAATTCCTACACAATAAACGGCTTTCAGATTGTAGTTCCATTCTCCTTTTTCTGCTTGTTCTTTTATTGGAAAAGTAGCATAATAGATGGTTCGCTCCTTGAAATAATTCTGCTTTGCTTTCTGCAATTCTACTATAAATTTTTCGCCATTTTCATTTTCGCAATAAATATCATAAATCGCTTTTCTATCGGCTTCTGTTTGTCCAAGCTGCTCTGTGTTTTTAAATGATAAATCAATAATATGGTTTCGTTCCGGCAAAAGGGCGTTCAAAAAATCAATCAGCAAAAGCTTGCTGGCTTCTTCTCCAAATATTTTTTTAAATCCATAATCCGTAAATGGATTAATATATTTTGCCTTCATTAATTTGATTTTAATTAAAATACAAATTTACAACAAATTTTTGCTAAAGTGAAAAATATTTTAGCCAACTTTTTTTGGCTGCAAATTATGCTTATTTTGACAATAAAATGGATTTTTATTTTTTATGATTGATTGCTTAATCTTTGGTAGGCAATTTTTTAATTTCAATTCGTAATTTTTCAACTTGCTCTATAGCTAATCCTGTTATTTTCGAAATAAATTCATTTGTAGCATTTTCGATAATAAGGTTTATAGCAATTTCTATTTTTCCTTCTATTNNTTATGATTGATTGCTTAATATTTACATTAAACAATTATATATAACGCTATTAAGAAGTTTCAGGTTTCAGGTTTCAAAGAAACTATAAAATCTTTGTAATCCTATAACTTTTCATGTTGCTTATAAATTAAACATATAAAATAAAATAAAATAAAATAAATTTACTGATACATTTTTGAATTTTGCCTTATATAATTTACAATTTCATTATACATTGCTTCCTCTACGTTTGTATATAAATACCTTTTACCCGCTGTTATACCAATAAGTTGCACAGAATACACGTCTTCTACTATAAAAATATTACCAACTCCTGGCTTATATAATCTGTATCTAACCACATCGTTTGAGTCAGATTCAAAATATAAAATCATAAATTGCTTGTATTCTTTGTCAATAATTTCGTATGTTTCTTCTAAATTTTTTGCAGTTTTTAATTTTTCCTGTAAATGTTCTTGATTGATGTCTTTTGCAAATTTTTCGAAAGGAACTAACAAATCAAAATAGTTTATTTTTTCTAATGCTTTACGCAATGATCTCCCACCGCCATACACCAACATTCCTTTATTTGCGTCTAAATCGAAAGGTATATTTTTTACGACCCTAGAAACATGTGGTGTGTTAAATAACTGTTTTTTTTCTTGTGAATAGCCCAATAGGGTTATCCAACTTAATAAAAATAATAATTTTGCTTTCATTTGAAATTATTTTTTTATGCATTTATAAATTTATACTAAATATACATATAAAATAGGTAACATCATAGCCCAGCTACTTTGTATGCACTTAAAAATTGAAACCTCAAACTTGAAATTTTATCTCAAAAAATTTAGTTTTAAAATTTTTTTGAGTTGATTTCCAAATTTAGTATAGTTGAAAAATAATCCCTTTTGAACTTCAAAATGCAACTGCCAAAATACATTTTGAATTAACAAGCCATAAAAATAATAATCCTCCAGTTCATGACGGTTTTTGGCATTAATGGCACTGGCTTGTTGCTCGTGGATTCTGAAATAAATCAAAGGTTGGTCGATATAAACTACATCAAAATGTTTCATGAGCCGAAGCCAATACTCAACATCTAAAATTTGTTTCAAATGTGGCGAAAATAGCCCCACTTTATCAAAAACCCGTCTGTGAAGCAGTACCGCTGTGGGTTCGCCTATTTTATTAGTTGGAAATTTAAGCAATTTCTTGTCTTTTAACATTTGTGTGCCACGAACAATCTCTTGGTCTTTTACAATAAAACCATCCCATCTTTGATGTAAAACCCCATATCTTGCTATCCAATTTGAATTTTCTTCTGTTTTTTCATACAAAAAATCACGCTTGCAATACACCATCCCTATTTTTGGGCTTCGAAGGGCTTGTGCTACCATTAGCGAGATACACTCGGGATAAAACACATCGTCTTGAAACAAAAACTTGATGTATTCGCCTTGGGCATGTTGCACACAATGGTTCCAATTGGCACCAATACCCGCAGGCTCATGCGAAAAAACACGAATAGGAAAACCGACTTTGGCCTGAAAAGCGGCTACTATTTGTAGCGAATGATCTGTCGATTGGTCGTCGCTTACTATCAATTCTAGGTTTGGATAGGTTTGAGCAGCCAAACTTGCTAGGGCTTCTTCCAAAAAAGCGGCCCCGTTATATATGGGCAAACATACCGAAACAAGTGGAGTGTTTTGATTCATTTTAATTTTTTAGTTAAACCATTGTTTTAATTACTTTGGAATGATTAAATAATAATTCATCATCGCCAAAAATCCAAACATATTTGCCTAATGCCTTTGAAAAACACTTTTCAAAATTGCCGTCAGCTCCAATATTTTGTTCATTTTTATAATATTGTATTGGCATACCCATTGCCTCATATTTTTTTATAACAGCTTCTGTTTCATCTGTCGAAGCATTATTTGAAATAAGAATTTCTAAACTTTGACTCTGTTACAATTCTTGCTTATTTTGAAACAATTGCTTCAAATTGATTTCTAAATAAGTAGCCCTATTGTAAGTTGGAATGGCAATTGTTAATAATGGATACATGCTAACTGTTCTTAATTTATACTTTTAAAAATCTTTCCTTAAAATTTAATTTTTTTTTAATTTTTAAGAAAAGTAATATAAAAAAATTATTTTTTTTAAATAAATAAATTTTAAATTTTATTTTTTCTGAAAAAATAAAATTTTCTATTATAAAATTTTCTATTATTATATTTGTTTCTCTATTATTTTCATTTATAATTCTATTAAAAAAAGCATACACGGCTTTGATGTATTTTTTCTTTTGGCTGTTGCCCATAATTTTAAATTGGTCAAAAAAAGCCGCTCGAACATCTTCTTTTGTTGTCAATAATTTTGAGGTATTGATCCACCATCTAGCCCATTTGTTTTGGCTATAACTTTGCCCTTCCATACCAGCTGTAACAATTTGATTTTTAGACACATACATTATTTTATTTGTTGTATATATCCCAAAAAGATAAGGCATATGCGGATAAGCATTACCTACATTATCATAAGCTTGAATCAAATAGTCGTTCAAAAAAAGTTGTGTTCTAAAAATGTTGCAAGGCATAAAACTACTATAAGCAAAATAAGGATAGCCTTGTTCCAATAGTTGTTTTGGCGTTGTGGTTTGGGCAAAAATGGTTCGCTCCTTTTCGGGATGAGCACCAACGTGTACCAAATCGACTTGTCCTGCTTTTAAAACTTCAAATACATCTTCCATGTCTGATGCGTCAATAAAGTCATCATCACACAAAACCCAAGTATATTCAGACTTACTTGACTCAATAGCTTTCATAAAATTCACACTACCTCCAACATTATAAGCATTTGTTACTAATTTTAAATCCAAAAACTCATTTTGAAAAGTGCTATAAAACTGTTCAAATTGAGCCACGGTATCGTCTGTAGAACGGTTGTTTTGAACCGTAATTTTATAATTTTTCAAAACAGACCCTTTCAAATAATGAAGGGTTTTTATCAAAAAAGACGACCTGTTGTATGTTATTAAAAATATTTCTAGCATAATTTAAGTGCTTTCTATTTCGGTTGGCAATACATCTGGTTCCATTTCGGTTATGGGTTTTCCAAAGGCTATTTTCGGATACACATTATTGTTTTTGTCAATCATTACTTGCAACAAAAAAGGCTCGTTAGGATGTTGCCACATTTGAGCAACAGCTTGTTCTATTTGTTCTGTCTCGGTAATAGTTAGTGCTTTGATGCCATAAGCACCCGCAATTTTTTGAAAATCAGGAGCACTGTATCCCCAAACGGTGCTTTGATGTCTGCCTTCAAAATAACTGTCCTGAAATTGTCTGATCATTCCCAAACTTTGGTTGTTGATAATCACTATTTTTACAGGAATTTGATGATGAAAAATGGTTTGCAATTCTTGAATATTCAATTGAATACCACCATCTCCAGAAATAGAAACGACAGGGGCATTTGCAGCCAAGGCAACACCAATGGCAGCTGGCAAAGAAAATCCCATGGCACCCATGCCACCCGAAGAATGAAATGTTTGATGGTTTTGTAAAACAAGCGATTGTGCCGCCCACATTTGATGGCTACCCACATCGGCAGTATAACTTTTTGCCAAAGGCGAAAGCTCGGACATTTTTTTGATAAATACGTTTGGATTGATACCCAAAATACCTTTAATTTCTTCGGTGTCTGGAAATTGTTTTCGGTCGTTTTCAATGTTTTGATACCAATCTAAAACTTCAACTTTTTGGATTTTTTCAATAGCTTGGGTCAAAAAATCATTTACAGTAGTATGAATTGCTACCGTATTTTTTACTCTATTATTGATTTCGTTTATATCTATATCAACTTGAAAAATGATTTTATTATTGGCAAATCCAGCAACATCAGCACCTGTTTGTCTAATGTCTAATCGGCTTCCTACAACCAATAAAAAATCGGCATTTCCAATAGCTTTATTAGCCCATCGGTTTCCATAACTGCCAATCATTCCAACTTTTTGAGGATGATGCGTTGCTAGTGCATCAACAGCCAAAAGCGAGGTAACAACAGGTATATTTGTATGTGCTACAAATGAATGTAATGCCTCTTTGTCTTGCAATACACCTCGCCCAACTAACATGATGGGTCTTTTGGCTTTTTGCAAATGCTGGTTGATATCGTCCCATATCGAATCTGCTAAAAAGTTAGGAGCTGTTTGTGTATTTAATTTTTGAAAATGATATGTTTCAATTGCAAACTCTCTTTGTACATTCATAGGAATATCAATAAGTACAGGCCCCATTCTGCCACTTAATGCCAATGTAAAGGCTTCTTCTAAAACCGCAACAATATCTGATCCATTATGCAATTGAATTGCTTTTTTACAAACTGGTTTTGCCATGGCAACTATGTCCGTTTCCTGAAAACCCAATTGTCTAACACCACTTTCTTTTTTGAGTTCGTGTGTATTGACTTGCCCTGTAATAAATACGGCAGGAACAGCATCAAAATAACAACTTCCAATTGCTGTAAGCAAATTAGTAGCACCAGGTCCGCTAGTTGCCAACGCAATTCCTGGAATGTTTTTTTCACGGGCATAACCCTCGGCAGCAAAACCTGCTCCTTGCTCGTGTTTTACAGACACAATATTGATATTTCCTTCTCGGTACAGCGAGTCTATAATTTGAGTTATCATGCCTCCAGACAACTCAAAAACGTGAGTTACCCCTTGAGCATGGAGAAATTTTGATATAAAATCGACTACATTCATAGTTAGTAATTTTTATTTTTATAATACATTACTGTATTTTTCAATCCATCGTCTAACGAAAAACTTGGTTTCCAATTGGTTAGTTGTGTTAGCTTGGTTATATTTGCTACGAGGTAACGAATAGAATTTTGATTAAACGGAACACTACCAAATTGTAAATTAGATTGAGAATTTGTTATTTTTTGTATTAAATTGATAACATCTTTAAGAATAATTTCCTGTCCGCTACCCAAATTATATATTCCCGATTTGAAATGTAACATCAAACTGTTTAATGCCTCTAAAGCATCATCGATATATAAATAATCCCAAGTTTGAGTGCAGGCAGAAAGATGAATTTCCTCATTTTTGAGCATTTTTTGAATAACCATTGGTATTAATGCGGTTTCATGATCGTTTTGTCCAAAAACAGAAAAAACTCTAATCCAAGCACCTTGTATTCCTAAAGATTCACACAAACCTAAACTTGAAATGGATAAAGATAATTTGGATTTTCCGTAATTGGTAATAGGTTTGCACCCTTCATCTTCGGCAATTTTATTATTTTTAATACCATATTCAGCTTGCGAACCAAAACCAATCCATTTTGTACACCCAACTAGATGTGCCAACTCAATACTTTCTAAAGTCAAATTGATATTATAGCGGTATTGATCTTCATTTCTGTTGGTATTGCTAACGCCTTTCCATGCAAAATGAAAAAAAAACTGAGGTTCAAAATCGCAAATATCACTTACTACCTTTTCTTCTAATAAAGAATTTTGATAAAATACTTTTCCTGAACTTTCGTCTTTATTATGATTGCTTTTTCTTTTAATTTCTAATACAGAATAACCTTTGCTTTTGCAAAAATTCACAAAAGCACCGCCTAAAAACCCTCCTGAACCAGAAACTAAAATTTTCATATTCTCAAAAATTCATTAATTTTTGCAACTATATAATCATAATGTTGTTCTTGCAAACCAGGCCAAACACCCAACCAAAACGAACGGTTCATGATGGTATCTGTATTGGTCAAATCGCCTACAACTCTGTAATTCATGTCTTTGTAAGCGGGTTGTTTTACAATGTTTCCTGCAAAAAACAATCGGGTTCCAATTTTATTTTTTTCTAAAAACTGTACCAATTCTTCTCTGTTTACGGGGCTAGAATCTCGTAGGGTAATCATAAACCCAAACCAACTTGGCACACTGTTTGGGGTGGCTTCTGGTAGTATAAAATGGTCTTCAAAAGGTTTGAGTTTGTTATACAAAAGGGCATGGTTTTCTTGACGGCGTTGCACAAAAGTTTCGGCTTTTTTCAATTGACTCAATCCAATAGCAGCCTGCATATCGGTAACTTTTAGGTTAAACCCGATGTGAGAGTAGGTGTATTTGTGATCGTAGCCATGAGGCAAATCGCCTAAACTCCAATCGAATCTTTTGCCACATGTATCATCGCACCCTGGCTCGCAATAACAGTCTCTGCCCCAGTCTCTAAAACTTTTGGCAATAGCTCCAATTCGTGGATTATTAACCAATACTGCACCGCCTTCGCCCATGGTAATATGGTGTGCTGGATAAAAAGATACCGTAGCTAAATCGCCAAAAGTACCTGTTTTTTTTCCTTCGTAAGTAGCCCCTAGCGAGTCGCAATCGTCTTCGATAACCCAAAGATTGTGCTTTTTGGCTATTTCCATAACCACTTTCAGGTTGAATGGATTGCCTAAAGCATGAGCTATCATAATGGCTTTGGTTTTTGGAGTGATGGCCTCTTCAATACGTTCTACTTTGATATTGTATGTTGGAATATCTACATCAATGAAAACAGGAACACAACCATATTGAACCATTGGATTTATAGTTGTTGGAAATCCAGCGGCTACTGTAATAATTTCGTCTCCAGGCAAAATTTGTTTGGCTTTCAATTTTGGCGATGTTAGGGTATAAAAAGCCACCAAGTTGGCCGAAGATCCTGAATTGACCAACAACGAGGTTCGAGAACCAAACCATTTGGCAAAATCTTTTTCAAAAGCTTCGCCATATCTGCCCGTTGTAAGCCATCCATCTAAAACAGATTCTACGCCATACAACAAATCCTGAGCGTCTAATACTTTGCCCGTAACGGGAATGTAATTTTCGCCCGGTACAATGATTTGGGTTGTATTTTTAGTTGCAATAGCTGTTAAACTTTGTAACAAGTCTTCGTTTAAATGTTTAAATTCCATAATATTTTATTTAGTCCAATGTAAGTTTTTATTTTTGGCTTGTTGGATATAATCCAACAAATCGTTTGGGGTTATTATTGTATTTGTGGTATAATATTGTTGGTACCAATTGATGGTTTTTTGTATCGATTCGTTGATGTTCCAAACAGGAAACCACTGCAATTGCTGGTTGGCTTTAGTACAATCCAAACGCAACAGGTTGGCTTCGTGAGGCTGGTTTTCGAGTTTTGGAAAATCAAATTGCAATTGATTCCAAACTTTAGATGCGATTTCGAGTACTTCTTTTACAGCAAGTGTTTCGTTGTTTTCTGGTCCAAAATTCCATCCATCAGACACGGTTATGTCTTGTTCTAATACCTTTTGTCCCAATACTAGATAGCCCGAAAGAGGTTCCAGAACATGTTGCCAAGGTCTTGTTGCATAAGGAGACCGAATGGTGGTAACGGTGTTTGTAACCGCATTTTTTACCAAATCGGGAATCAATCTATCTTCAGACCAATCGCCCCCGCCAATAACATTTCCTGCCCGAGCAGAAGCAAGTATAAAATGGTGTTTTGTACCAAAATCTTTGACATTAAAAAAGGAATTTCTAAACGACGCTACTACCAGTTCCGCTGCACCTTTTGAGGCACTATACGGATCATATCCTCCCATTCTATCGGCTTCGTTATAAGGTCTGTCGTCTTCAAAATTTTCGTAACATTTGTCGCTTGTAATGTTTACAATCCCTTTGATATTGGACAAAGACAAACAGGTGTTGAGTATATGAACCGTTCCCATGACATTTGTAGCAAAAGTTTCTACGGGTTCTTTATAAGAATACCTAACAAGAGGCTGTGCTGCCAAATGAAAAATAATATCTGGATTAATGTTTTTTATTTGAGCATCGAGCAATTCATTGTCTCGAATATCAATAAAATAACTTTGCATGTCAAGTTGTAATAACTCAAAATGGGAAGGCTGTGTAGTAATTTTATCCGAAATACCATATACATCTGCCCCTAATTGTATCAACCAATAGGAAAGCCAAGCCCCTTTGAAGCCTGTATGCCCAGTTACTAAAACTTTTTTGTTTCTATAAATGTCTGAAAATAAATTCATTTGTATTGTATTTACCAAATTTTCCAAGGTGCATTACCTTTGTCCCACATTTTTTCTAATTCTTCTTTGTCTCTCATGGCATCCATACATTTCCAAAAACCGTGGTGTTTGAAAGTCATCAATTGTTTATCTGCCGTTAATTGAATCAAAGGTTGTTCTTCCCACATGATGTCTGTCATGTCTTGATTCAAATATTTGAATACTTCTTTGTTCAAAACAAAAAAACCGCCATTAATCCAATGGTTGTCATTTTTGGGTTTTTCTTTGAAATTATTTACAATTCCATCATCTGCAATATCCATAGTACCAAATCTTCCTTCAGGAATAATAGCCGTCATGGTAGCTAACTTACCGTGCGAATGATGGTAATCTACTAATTCTGAAATATTTACATCTGCTACACCATCTCCATAAGTTAGCATAAAAGTGTCTTCTTGAATATATTTTTCTACTCGCTGCAACCTTCCTGCAGTCATGGTATCTAATCCCGTATCGACCAATGTAACTTTAAAATTTTCTGCTTTTGTATGATGAACTTCAATCGTATTGTTTTGTAGTTCAATTGTAATATCAGCATTGTACGAGAAATAATTTACAAAATATTCCTTAATTGCATTCCCTTTGTAGCCCAAACATAAAATAAATTCTGTAAAACCATGTTTTTCATAAATTTTCATAATGTGCCATAAAATAGGTTTTCCTCCTATTTCTATCATGGGTTTTGGCTTTAAATGCGATTCTTCGGAAATCCTTGTTCCTTTTCCGCCTGCAAAAATAACTACTTTCATATTAATTTATTCAATTTGATGCTATAATATTCCTTTTGTTAGTATGGTTCAAAAGTAATAAACTTTAACTAATAAATGTGGTGTTCCAATTTAATTTTGGTCTTATCAAACCAATCCATGTCCCAACATAGTCTTTGGTCATTTCGCCTGTTTCGTTTACATTAAAAGACAATACTTCTTGAGCTACAACAATTTGTGTAGTATCTTGTGGTACTAAAAAAGCAGAAATTTGGTATGAAGATTCATTCAAGAAATTAGCTGGTATGGTACAAACCGTTTTATAAACGCCTTTTTTTAGCGGTTTTCCAAAAAAAGGATCGGCTACAAATGATGCAGCTGGACTATTAAATGTTGCCAAAATGCAAGTTCCCATAGCGTCAAGTAAATGAATGCTTGGCCATATTATAGCATCATCTGTCAAAACCCTGTATTCAATTTCAATTTGAACTTCTCTATCTATTCTAACCGAGTTTTTATTTTCGCCTTCAGAAAATATACTGATACATTCAAAATGTGCATGAGGACAAGTATTTTGATATTTTATATCTTTATGCAATACAAAAGGAGCACTCTCTTGTCCATTTGTAATGTATTGATTAATAATTCCTTCTATCCCTCCTACAGATTCCACAAGCCCGTTTTTGAGATAAATCCCCTTATTACAAAGCGTAGAAACCGCCGCCATATTATGGCTCACAAAAAGCACCGTTCTGCCTTCGCCTTTGGACACGTCGCCCATTTTTCCGAGGCATTTTTTTTGAAATTCGGCATCGCCCACAGCCAATACTTCATCTACTATAAGAATTTCAGATTCTAAATGTGCGGCTACCGCAAATGCCAACCGCACATACATACCAGAGGAATAGCGTTTTACGGGTGTGTCAATATAGCGTTCTACACCCGAAAAAGCAATAATTTCGTCGAGTTTTCTGTCGATTTCAAATTTTCGCATGCCTAATATGGCACCATTCAAATAAATGTTTTCTCGTCCTGTCATTTCGGGATTAAAACCCGTGCCCACTTCGAGCAACGAGGCAATTCGACCATTTATTTTGAAACTCCCCGTTGTAGGTTTGGTAACTTTACTTAATAGTTTGAGCAATGTGCTTTTTCCAGCACCATTTCGTCCTATAATTCCAACCGCATCGCCTTGTTCTATTTCAAAATTAATATCTCTCAACGACCAAACATAATCACTAGAACCCTTGCTCGTACGATCGTTACTGTCGCCAATTTTCAAATAAGGGTCTTCTTTACCTCTGATTTTACTCCAAAATCGGTTCAAATCATGCGATAATGTTCCAGTACCTACTTCTCCTAGTCGGTATTGTTTGGAAATATTTTCTGCTTTAATGGCTAACTTCATTGTTTAATATATTTCAGATTAAATCCTGATTTTTACTTGTCTTTTTTATTCATTAATAGGGCAATTTGCTGTTTCAAAGCTTCGTTTTCCTTGTCTTTGTCTTTCAAGGCCTGCTCTTTCTCGGACAAAGCCTGCTCTTTCTCGGAAATGATTTGCAATAATTGATCTGTTTTGTGTCGAATATTTCCCGTTAGGGCATCTATTGTTCGCCATGCTTCTTGTTCGTCTTCTAGTTCTTTGCGGTCCTTTGGGTCGGTGCCTGCGTGGTGCAATATCGATGTGGTGAGTTTCAAATCTTCGCTATCTATTTGATGTTCAAATACTTTTACTATTTCTTTTTCGTCCGTAAAATGATTTTGTTCAAAAACACTCAACATTTTGTCCAATCGGGTTTGAAACCTATTGGTTATTCGGTTTACTTGTACTACATAACTGTCGTGAGTCAATTTTTCTACAAAATCGCTCTTTTCATTGATGACTTTTTGTTCGATCAAATCTTTATATTGTCGTTCTACCTTGATACATGGCGAGGTTATTTCGTTCAAATTGAATCCTAATACATAAATTGTAGTAATAGGCAACGGTGCAGCGGTTTCTAATATTTTGTCCTCTCGCTTGTATTGCTCTGCCAAATAATTCCGAAACCGCATCAAATCGATTTGGTGTTTGGCTTTTTGTATTTCTATCAATATTTTTTTATATTCGCCCGTGTCTGTTTTTATTGTTGCTACAAAATCCAATCGCATGACATTAATCAGTAGCCGTTCGTTGATTTTTTTGGCCACAAATTCCTGAACCTTTGGATCGTCTAAATCCAAATGTTTCATAAAGGTAAATTCTTGTTGTTTTACCTCGATACTTTCTATCGTTTGATCCAATAACGTTCCTATGAAGAATTTTGCTACCCGCTCATTCTCCATCATCCGTTTAAATACTACATCGTATATTGGATTGGCTATAATCATTTTTTACTTGTCTTTTTTATTCATTAATAGGGCAATTTGCTGTTTCAAAGCTTCGTTTTCCTTGTCTTTGTCTTTCAAGGCTTGCTCTTTCTCGGACAAAGCCTGCTCTTTCTCGGAAATGATTTTTTCATTTTCCAATAAAGCTTGTTCTTTCTCGGAAATGATTTTTTCATTTTCCAATAAGGCCTGCTCTTTCTCGGAAATGATTTTTTCATTTTCCAATAAGGCTTGCTCTTTCTCGGAAATGATTTGCAATAATTGATCTGTTTTGTGTCGAATATTTCCCGTTAGGGCATCTATTGTTCGCCATGCTTCTTGTTCGTCTTCTAGTTCTTTGCGGTCCTTTGGGTCGGTGCCTGCGTGGTGCAATATCGATGTGGTGAGTTTCAAATCTTCGCTATCTATTTGATGTTCAAATACTTTTACTATTTCTTTTTCGTCCGTAAAATGATTTTGCTCAAAAACACTCAACATTTTGTCCAATCGGGTTTGAAACCTATTGGTTATTCGGTTTACTTGTACTACATAACTGTCGTGGGTCAATTTTTCTACAAAATCGCTCTTCTCATTGATGACTTTTTGTTCGATCAAATCTTTATATTGTCGTTCTACCTTGATACATGGCGAGGTTATTTCGCTCAAATTGAATCCTAATACATAAATTGTAGTAATAGGCAACGGTGCAGCGGTTTCTAATATTTTGTCCTCTCGCTTGTATTGCTCTGCCAAATAATTCCGAAACCGCATCAAATCGATTTGGTGTTTGGCTTTTTGTATTTCTATCAATATTTTTTTATATTCGCCCGTGTCTGTTTTTATTGTTGCTACAAAATCCAATCGCATGACATTAATCAGTAGCCGTTCGTTGATTTTTTTGGCCACAAATTCCTGAACCTTTGGATCGTCTAAATCCAAATGTTTCATAAAGGTAAACTCCTGTTGTTTTACCTCGATACTTTCTATCGTTTGATCCAATAACGTTCCTATGAAGAATTTTGCTACCCGCTCATTCTCCATCATCCGTTTAAATACTACATCGTATATTGGATTGGCTATAATCATTTTTTAAAAAAAAATTAAACAGTGTCCATAAAACTTTTTTCTACTTTATTAAAAATTACTACACCTACAACCATCAATAGTATAGTAGAAATAATACTTACCCACAAACTCGTTGGATCAAAACTTCCTGAACCCAAAAAAGCATATCTAAAACATTCAAACACCCCCGTTAATGGATTTAAATTGACAACCCATCTATAATGTTCGGGTATGGCTGTAACAGGATAAACTACTGGTGTAGCATACATAAGCAATTGAATACCAAAGGTAAGTAAAAAAACCAAATCTTTGTATTTTGTTGTCAAAGATGAAAAAATCATTCCTAACCCTAACGAAAATAATGCCATGATTAATAACAAAAAAGGTGTTGCCAAAACCCATATATTGGGTTGTATGGATTGTTGAATAAAAGTGTAATATAAAACAACCACCACAAAAAGTCCAAATTGAATACCAAATTTCATCAACCCTGATACAACGATGGACAAAGGCATTATCAATCTAGGGAAATAAACTTTGCCCATTACTGCAGCATTATCTCTAAATACTGTTGATGTTTTAGTTAAGGATTCTGAAAAATAATTCCAAATTGTGATACCTGACAAATAAAATGCTAATTGTGGTGTACCGTCTGTAGAAATTTTTGCTATCTGACCAAAAAGCAGTACATACATCAAAGTTGTAAGTATGGGTTGTACAAAAAACCAAATTGGGCCTAAAATAGTTTGCTTGTAAAACGTAACATAATCACGTTTTACAAGCATCATCAACAAATCTCTATAATGCCAAACTTCTTTTAAATTGACAGAAAACAAAGAATCTTGTGCCTTTATTTCTTCTGTCCAGGCTTGATTTGAATTACTCATTTTTTATTTTAATATTTAATTTATTTCAGCAATTATTTAGAGCAAATAAACAAATCTTCATTTGGAATTAATCCGTATTGTTTGTATTTGTTTGAAATATTGATTCTATTAACTTTAAAACCAACAGATTGCAGTCTTGCCACATAATCCTGACCATATATACGTACATGATCATATTGTCCGTAATGCTTTTCTCTGTCTTCATTGGTAGTAACCGCAGGGTTTTCATAAGTGTCTTGCAAAGTTGCCGAAATAGGTACTTGAAGTACAGCAGTTCCATTAGGTTTTAACACTCTAAATAATTCTTTCATAGCCGCAATATCATCTGGAATATGCTCTAAAATATGGTTACAAATAATCAAATCAAATCGATTATCTTCATAAGGAATATTCATAATATCCATATCTATTACATGACTTGGGTAAGAATATCCTTCCATAAATTTATCTGTACAGATGTATTCTTTGTATTGGTATTTCAAAAATAAATCTGTCAATCGCCACTCTGGAGCTAAATGAAGAATACTATAATTGCTTTTATTTTTGAAAATGTCTAACTCATTATTAAAAAAAGCATATAATGCACGCTCTCTATCCATTGAGTCGCATTTGTAACAACCTCCATTTCTTAAACCCGCACCAATAATTTGATGATCAATATTGGCCTGATGTGGTAAACCAATTTGATAAAATCCACTGGCATGGTATTCACAATAAGGGCAAGTATAGGTATTTCCTTTATGTTTAAAAATGCGGTATTGTGTACGTATATTTCGAGCAAAACTTCTTAACGACATGGCTTATTGTATTAAAAATGAATTAATTAGAATATTGTTTTTCATAATATTTGGCATATTCGCCAGAGGTTACACTTTCAAGCCATACTTGATTTTCTAAGAACCAATTGACTGTTTTTTCTAATCCTTGTTCAAATGTTACCGATGGTTTCCAGCCTAATTCTTTATTGATTTTGGTTGCATCAATAGCATATCGCAAATCGTGTCCAGGTCTGTCTGTTACATAAGAAATTAATTGTTCTGAAGTACCTTCTACTCTGTTCAATTTTTTGTCCATAATTTGGCACAATAATTTTACCAAATCAATATTTTGCCATTCATTAAAACCTCCTATATTATAAGTTTCGTGGTTTTTTCCTTCATGAAAAACCAAATCAATTGCCACGGCATGGTCTTCAACAAAAAGCCAATCACGTGTATATTTTCCGTCTCCATATACGGGTAATGGTTTGTTTTGTATGATGTTATTGATAAATAACGGTATCAATTTTTCTGGAAAATGGTTTGGGCCATAGTTGTTTGAACAATTAGTAAGCACATAAGGCAACCCATAAGTTTCGCCATAAGCTCTTACAAAATGATCTGAACTGGCTTTTGAAGCAGAATAAGGTGAATTTGGGTCATAAGCTGTTTGCTCTGTAAACAAACCTTCGGCACCTAATGTACCATAAACCTCATCTGTACTAATGTGGTAAAATCGTTTACCATCGAAGTTGTTTTTCCAAATGTTTTTGGCAGCATTTAACAAATTCATCGTACCAATAACGTTGGTTTTTACAAACGAAAGCGGATCTGTAATAGAACGATCAACGTGAGACTCTGCGGCAAGATGCAAAACCCCATCAAATTGATGCTTTTCAAACAATTCATTTATAAAATCTGCATCAACAATATCCCCTTTTACAAAAGTATAATTGGGTTCATTTTCAATATCTTGAATATTTTCTAAGTTGCCAGCATAAGTCAATACGTCCAAATTATATATTTGATAATTTGGATATTTTTTTACAAAACGTCTCACGACATGAGAGCCTATAAAACCGGCACCTCCTGTAATAACAATTTTTTTCATAAGTAGATATTTATGTTTATTTTAAACAAAATTACGACAATTTTAATGCAAAATTAATCGAAAATTTAGGTTTAAAAAAATAGATTTTGGTTGGCTAATATAATCACTTTTCAGGAATAATTACAACCTTCCGTCAATAATATTTAAAGGCAAAATTCCTTTAACATCAAACAAAATAGCATTATCTTTTTTTAATGAATTATAATCTATATCAGCAAATTCTTTATGTGAAACCCCTAAAATGATCGCATCAAATTTTTCATTTGGTAAGTCTTTGGTCGTTTCCAAATTATATTCATGTTTAACCTCATCAGGATTTGCCCATGGGTCGTGTATCGTTATGTCTATTTCAAAATCTTCTAATGCTCTAACAACATCAATGATTTTGGTATTTCTTACATCTGGACAATTTTCTTTGAAAGTAAAACCTAACATTAAAAGTTTGGCATTTTTTACAAATATTCCTTTTTTAATCATGAGTTTTACAACAACTGTTGCAATAAATTCTCCCATTCCGTCATTGAGTCTTCTACCAGCTAAAATAATCTCTGGATGGTAGCCCGATTCTTGAGATTTTTGGGCCAAATAATAAGGATCAACCCCTATGCAATGCCCCCCAACCAAACCTGGTTTGAATGGTAAGAAATTCCATTTTGTACCTGCTGCTTCTAATACAGAGTGGGTGTCTATTTCCATCATATTGAATATTTTGGCCAACTCGTTTACAAATGCAATATTGATATCACGTTGTGAATTTTCTATTACTTTTGCTGCTTCGGCTACTTTTATTGAAGGGGCTAAATGTGTCCCCGCAACAATAACAGAGCGGTACAGTGCATCTACTTTTAAACCAATTTCTGGTGTAGATCCTGAAGTAACTTTAAGTATTTTTTCAACAGTATGCTCTTTATCACCAGGATTTATTCTTTCTGGAGAATATCCAGCATGAAAATCTTGATTGAATTTCAAACCACTTATTTTTTCCAAAACAGGCACACACTCTTCCTCTGTTACGCCAGGATATACTGTGGATTCATAAATTACAATATCGCCTTTTTTCAAAACTTTTCCAACTGTTTCACTCGATTTGTAAAGTGGTGTTAAATCGGGACGGTTATTTTTATCTACTGGAGTTGGAACAGTAATTATATAATAATTACAATCTTTTATATCATCTAAATCACTAGAACATAACAAACCCGTTGGGCTTGAAAAAGTAGTTACTAATACTGATTGTAATAATTCATTACTTATTTCTAAAGTACTGTCATGTCCTGAATTTAACTCATTGATTCTTTTTTTATTGATGTCGAATCCTACAACCGGATATTGCTTTGCAAAAAGCCTTGCCAAAGGTAATCCCACATAACCCAATCCGATAACTGCTATTTTGATGCTCATTTGATATTAAAATTATTTATTATATAAATTATCTTGCAAAATTAATATTAATTTTTGATAAAACCCCGTTTCTTGTTTTTTTTTAAAACTTAAAAACTATTTTTTTTATTTTTCAACTTTTGAATCACGCTATCTATAGAAACAGACAATTTCTTTGCTCCAAATTGATTCAAATGATCAATATCGATATAGTCTGTTTTTTGAAACCTTTTGTCTGTCAAATAATTAAGATGAATCAATTGGTATTTTTCAATTAATTTTGAAATAAATGCAGCATCTTTTTGAACAATTCGTTGCTCCAAATGTTTAGTAAACGTTTCATCGCAAGGAGTTGTTACTAAAATTGGAGTGATTTTTTTTTGCTTACAAAACATTATCATTTCTTCTAATTTTTTACAAACCATAAAATGTTCTCTTGATTTTATACTTGCTGTAAAATAATTTTCTCTAAAAAATTGTACTCTTTCCAAACCTGCTGCATCTGTAAGTACTTGTGGCTGTTGAGTAGTAGCCGTTTCCCATCCTTTAAATGCAATAACATTTTCCTTGTTTGTTTTTTCGGTAATCAATTTAAAGGCATTTTTTGGCGAATAAACATACAACAAATGCGACATATCTTCTTTCCAAAAATTTTTATTTCTCAAATTGATACCATAATTATGATAGTAAAAAAAAGCCCTGTCGTCTCTATAACCCCAATAAAGCGACGGATAATCTAAGCCGATTATTACAAATTTGAGGTTATTTAATTTGCCTTGATATTGTTCGAGGAGTGCTTTATCATATAACAATGATTGGTCGCCACAGGCCAAATTGTAGGCACTAGTATTCATGTATTGGGGGCTAATGCCTTCATATTCATGGGAAGTACCTAAAATTAATGTTTCAATTTCAAAACGGTATTGTTCTATTTCATGGCTTTTTTCGCCCAAAATAGACCGTACATTCCTAACTTTAATTTCTGCAAATACACCCAAAAGTAGGATTGGAAGCAGGAAAAAAATGGTTTTCCGTAAAAATATATTCATTCTTTTTTGGGTTTAAAATTGAAAATATATAAATTGTTGTTCTGCACCTGAAAAATAAAATATTGCAGCTACCAAAGCATAATAAAAGGCAATTCTGAAAATTTTGGGCCACCGTAATCCCAGTTTTTCTATGGCATAACGCTGTTCTCTCCCAAACCATTCCAAAACAAAAAACACCAAACACAAGGCCACAACAGTTTTTCCAAACAAATCAGGAAATGTAAACAATGATTTTGAAAAAATAACTTTGATAAACGACAAAGCTTTTGTAACGGTTTCCGCTCTAAAAAATATCCAAGCAAAAGTGGTTAAAACAAAGGTAACCATCATCGAAATCATTTCACGAAAAGAAGGAATCCATTTGCCTTGAGCTACTATATCTAAATGATTTCTATTGGATTGAAATAATATAGACGGCATGATGTACAGTGCATTTAAAAAACCCCAAATAATAAATGTCCAATTGGCTCCATGCCAAAAACCACTTACTAAAAATATAATAAATGTATTACGGACCTTCATCCAAGTCCCCCCTTTACTACCTCCTAATGGAATATACAAATAATCTCTAAACCATGTAGAAAGTGATATGTGCCAACGTCTCCAAAATTCTGCTATATCTCTGGAAAAATAGGGGAATGCAAAATTTCTTAACAACTCTACCCCAAATAAACGGGCAGTTCCTAAAGCTATATCAGAATAACCCGAAAAATCGCCATATATTTGAATAGCAAATAATATTGCAGCAAATACGTGCGAACTTCCTGAATAAGCATCGGCTTGGTTAAAAATAGTGTTGGCTATCAATGCACATTGATCTGCTATTACAATTTTTTTGAACAAACCCCATAGTATTTGGCGCAAACCATCAACAGCTTTTTGATAATCAAAAACCCTTTCTTTTTGTATTTGAGGCAACAAATGAGTAGCCCGCTCTATTGGCCCTGCTACTAAAAGCGGAAAAAAACTAACAAAAACAGAGTAATCTATAAAATCTTTCTCTGGTTTAATTCTATTTTTATAAATATCAATTACATAAGATAATCCATGAAAAGTGTAAAACGAAATTCCAACAGGCAAGATGACTTTTAATGTCCAAGGTTGAACATGATACCCTATTTGTGCTAGGGCTTGAGCAAAACTTTCGACAAAAAAATTATAATATTTGAAAACGCCTAAAAAACCCAAATTGACACTAATACTAAGCCAAAACCAAAACTTTTTTGTTGAAATAGTTTGTGATTCGGCCATTTTTAGCCCTGTATAATAATCTAATAAGGTTGAAAAAATCAATAAAAATAAAAAATGGTAATCCCAACAAGCATAAAAATAATAACTTGAAACCAATAATAATATGTTTTGAAATCTTGAATTACCTTTTGCTACAAACCAATACAGTAAGAAAACAATAGGTAAAAATATAGCAAAATGGATTGAATTGAAAAACATAAGCTGAAACTGATGGATTTGATGTTGATTTCAAAAAAAATTATACAAAAAAATTGATTCCAATCAAAATGTTATTTGAAAAGAATAGATTACAAAAAATTACGATCCAATGGCCTGATATACAAATCCGATTTTTTCTAAAACCTTTTTGTCTAGCAAATTACGACCATCAAACACAAAAGCGGGTTTTTGCATATTATCATAAATTAGTTGCCAATCATAGTTTTTAAACTCTTCCCATTCTGTTAAAATTGCAATAGCGTGAGCATCTTTGCAGGCGTCATAAGGATTTTCAAATGCTTTTAATCGTTTTTGATTTTCTAACTCCGATCGACTTTCTAAATAATTTAAGTCAAATCTCATTTGTTTTTGAGAAACTTTTGGGTCAAAAACGGCAATATTGGCTTGCTCATAAATTAAATCATTGGCAACGTATATTGCAGCAGATTCGCGAGTGTCGTTGGTATCTTTTTTGAAAGCCCAACCTAAAAAGGCTATTTTTTTATCTGAAACTGTATTATATAAAGTTTTTACTATATTTTTCGCAAAACGTCTTTTTTGATGATCGTTCATTATAATGACTTGTTCCCAATAATCGGCAACTTCCTGAAGTCCAAACGATTTTGAAATATAAACCAAGTTTAAAATGTCTTTTTGAAAACAAGACCCTCCAAAACCAACAGACGATTTCAAAAATTTAGACCCAATGCGACTATCTGTTCCAATGGCTCTTGCTACTTCATTAACGTCTGCCCCTGTTTTTTCGCACAATTCAGAAAGTGCATTAATAGAGGAAACCCTTTGTGCTAAAAAAGCATTGGCAGTAAGTTTAGACAACTCTGAAGACCAAACATTTGTAGTAAGAATTCTATCTTGCGGCACCCAATGTGCATATACATCTACAAGCGCTTGAATGGCTTGTTGCCCTTCGGCGGTTGTATCGCCACCAATAAGTACTCTGTCTGGAGCCAACAAGTCTTCTACGGCAGTACCTTCGGCCAAAAATTCTGGATTAGATAATACTTGAAACTGAACGCCATTTCCGGTATTGTCTAATATACTTTTTAGTGCTTCGGCTGTACGAACGGGCAAGGTTGATTTTTCTACAATAATTTTATCATCTTTTGCAACACGTGCTATTTGTCTGGCACACAGTTCTATATATTTTAAATCGGCCGCCATACCTCTTCCGGTTCCGTATGTTTTTGTAGGAGTATTTACTGATATAAATATCAATTGGGCTTCATCAATAGCAGCATCTACAGCTGTTGAAAAAAACAAATTTCTACCTCGAGCTTCGCCAACAATATTGCTCAGTCCTGGTTCATAAATAGGTATATTCTCAATATTTGGATCATTCCAAGCGGCAATACGCTCTTCATTCAAATCTACTACTGTTACTTTTATATGTGGACATTTTTGTGCAATTACGGTCATCGTTGGGCCACCCACATATCCTGCTCCTATACAGCAAATATTTGTTATTTTCATTTTCAATTATTTTATTTGAGGCTTATTATTTATTTTTTTGAGAGTGCAAATTTACAAGTTTTTTTCAATTAAAAAAAACTATTAAATCCCACCCTTTTTATTTTTAAAAAACAAAAGAATCTTTTGAAAAATGGATTGATGAGCATTTTCATCGTCATGGTATCCGCTCGAATTACCATAGCCATAGCCATAATCAAAACCATAACCATAAGCATAACCATATTTGGCTTTGTTTTCAAAACCATTCAAAATGACACTCAAATTATTCAACTCTCCTCGTTGGTTCCTGTTGTTCAATACGGTTATCATGTCTTTTTTGGTATAATTTTGTCTTACATCATACAAAGCAGCATCACAAAATTGATCCAATTCTAAAGCATCTGTAACCAATCCTACGGGCGGAGTGTCCAATATAATATAGTCATATTGGGTTTTAAGCGATTGTATCAACTCTTTCATTGGATTGCCCAAAATCAATTCGGAAGGATTTGGAGGTATTGGGCCAGAGGTAATGATGTCCAAATAAGGGATGTGAGATTTTTGAACAATTTCATTAATGTTTTTTTGTCCAATCAAATAGTTTACAACACCAACTTTATTTTCGATTTCAAAATCTTCAAATATTTTTGGTTTTCGTAAATCCATTCCAATAATAATAGTCTTTTTTTCGCTTAATGCAAAAATAGTTGCAATATTCATAGAACAAAAAGTTTTTCCTTCGCCACCAATAGAGGATGTAATCATCAACACTTTTGCACCGTCATCATTTCCTTTTTTCTTATAAATAAATTGTAATGAAGACCTAATACTTCTAAAACCTTCTGCCAAAGCCGAACGTGGGCGTTCAAAAACAGCTAAATTAGAATTCATTTGTTTTTTGCCAATGACTCCAATTATTGGAATTTTGGTTAAGCGTTCAATATCTTCTACAGATTGGATTTTGTTATTTATAATATAGACAATCATCAAAATCAAAAACGGCAATAATATACCTAAAAAAATAGCTATTACATAGTTTACCTCTGTTTTTGGGCCTAATAATCCACCACCAATATCTTTTGCAGCATCAACAAATTTGATGTCGGACAAGTTGGCTGCTTTAACAATTTCGGCTTCGCTTTTTTTGGCCAAAAAAGTATTATAAATATTTTCATTTAAGGCAAATTTGCGCTTGATTTTGGCCAATCCTTGCTCCTGTAATGGGATTTCTTTTAATGAGGCCTCTGCTTCTTGAGCCTTTTTTTGAACTACTGCCAAGTCATAATTTAAAGTATTTTTATAAGAATTAATATTTTCCAACAATACTCCTTTTACAGATTCCATTTCATTTTCAAAATCCTTGTACAGCTTATCACTCTTTACAGTATATGCCATTTGCGAACGAGAAATAGACAAAGTAATCAGTTTTGATACATTTACTACAATATTGGGCTCGGCAATTCCTGCTACAGATGGGGCGGGAAGTCTTGAAAAATCATCATTGGTTCGCAAATAATTTTTAAGTGAATTGACATAAGCTACCTTTCTGGTAATTTCATCTTTTTCTATTTCAATTTTTTGTAATTTATCTGAAAATAACTTACCTCCGTCTTCAATTTCATAAATATTTTTACCATTTTGAAAGCCTTCTAACTCAGAATTGGTTTTCTTTAATTCTTTGTCTGTAGCAGCCAAAGTGCTGTCTATAAATCGAATTGTATTGGTAGCAAATTGATTTTTTCTATCCAACTCACTCTTTATCAACACATTAACAGTTACATTTAAATAATCTACGAGGCGGGCTTTGTTGGTTCCTTCCAAAGATAAATTCAAAATAGAGCCTGCTTTTTCGTCGTTGGACACTTTAATTTCTTGATAATGGGCTACTACTTGATCAAATCTATTAAATTTTACTATAAATTCCTGTCCAATGTCTTCTGCTTTAAAATGATCTTTCAATTGCAAATGCCAATTTAAATAAGGTAAATGAATCATTTCTCCGATTTTGAAAGTAGGTGTTTCCAATTTTGAGATACGTTGAACTTCAGAAATATTTTTATAATAATTAATTACATTTATGGTTTCTTCAGCCCCATCAATTTTTATAGAATAATGATTTTTATCAATAAATTTTATAATAATGTCTTGTTCTAATACCTGATTTTTGGTTCGGTCTATTGTTACATAAAAAGGCACTTCGCCATAAGCATCTCGTTTAAAATAATCTTCTTTTTTGATGTAATCAATAAAAAAATTCAATTTATCCACCACAATTTCGTTGTGCGTTCTGGATTTTAAAATGGTCATTATGGTTTTAATTTGATCAGAGCTTCCTCCCCAATTGAATACCAAGCTGGTGTTTGAATTGAAAAAAGGATTTGATTCTTCTTTTAGCGAAACAGTGGTGCCAATGCCATATATTTTTTGTTGTCTGATATTGACTTGATAGGCAATGATAAATGACAAAACCAAGCTCAGTAAGAACCATTGCCAATTGCTAATAATTTTTATCAAAAAACCTTTAAAATCGAAATTTGTCTGACTATCAGAATTAGTAAAATCTTTAATATCTAACATTTTTATTGAATTATTTTTTTAATAATAAATAAGTTGTTGTAGCTAAAGACAACAAGGTAATGATAGTACTTAATGATTCTATACCTGTTTTACCTGTTCCCCACGTTTTTTGTTTAAGTGGTTTTACGTAAATATAATCGTTGGGTTGCAAATTATATACGGGAGAGTTCATTGCATTTACGTCTGTCAAATCAATGGATTGCATGGTTGCCCCTTGTGGGTTTTGTCGGATAACTAGTACGTTTTTTCTGTCGCCAGTTACACTAATATCGCCTGCATTGGCTATGGCTTCCATGATATTGACTTTTTCCTGATAAAGGATTTTAGACCCCGTTGCTCCAACTTCGCCATTTATAGTATATCTAAATCCCGACAATTTTACGTTTACAAATAGGTTCGATTCTTTATTCAAATAGTCTTTCAACAATTTTTCTTCAATCAGTATTCGTATTTCGGATGTTGTCATTCCTATTACTTTAATTTCTCCCAAAATGGGCATTCTGATTGTACCCACATCCGACACGGTGTACCCATCATAATAAACCAATTGTTCTGATTTTACGATATTTTCCGCACTGGTTGCAGTAAAAAGTGCCGATAATTTGGGATCGACCGTTTTTATATTGATACTCAAAATATCATTGGCCTGAATGCGGTAAGGTTTGGAATTGACAGGAGCAACAATTGAACTGTTTTCTGTTGGGTTGTTGGGCTGCAAGTAGATGAGTTTTTTGGTAGAAACACACGAAAAAAGCAAAAAACTGATGCATAAGATGCAAAAATAAAGGATACGGTTCATAATAAAAGTGTTTTACATCGGCAAATATAGTGGTTTTGTCTTGAAAATAAAAATATACCTAGTTTTTTATCTACATTTTATACATTTTTCAATGCGTTTTCAAATGGTATTCTGTGCAAGATGCTTCTTCCTAACGTAACTTCGTCTGCAAACTCCAATTCGTCGCCAACGGCAATGCCTCTGGCTATTGTCGATAGCACAACTTGTTGGTTTTGAACTTGTTTGTATATATAAAAATTGGTGGTATCGCCTTCCATAGTAGCACTAAGAGCAAAAATAAGTTCCGAAACCAATCCTAACTTCACTTTTTCTATTAATGGTTTGATATTCAACTGATTAGGACCAATACCATCAATAGGCGAAATTTTGCCACCCAACACGTGATAAACCCCTTTAAATTGTCCTGTATTTTCAATTGCCATTACATCTCTTACATCTTCTACCACACAAATGAGTTTGGAATTTCGTTTGGGATTGGAACAAATTTCGCAAACATCTATATCGGAAATATTAAAGCAATGGCTACAAAGCTTGATGTCATGTCGCATTTTTAATAAAGCATCGCTTAGCAATTGGGTTTGCTCTTTGGGTTGTTTTAGTAAATGCAAAACCAATCTTAACGCCGAACGTTTGCCAATTCCAGGCAATTGAGACACCTCTGAAACTGCTTTTTCTAATAATTTTGATGAAAATTCCATTTCAAAAGAATTAATATTGATTTGTTGCCAACAATACCAAAGTACAAGCATTTTCTACTTTGATTTGATTTAATGTTAGCAATTGTTCAAATTCTGGATTTTCGGATCCTGGATTGAAAATCACTCTTTTGGGTTGGTTTTCAATAATATAATTATAATAATCTCTTTGTCGAGCAGGGTTCAGATACAAAGTTACGGTATGTACATTTGACAATGGAATCATTTTTGTACGGATAGCAATGCCAGAAACTTCAGCTTTATTTTGACCTAAAGCCAAAACACTATGCCCTTTTTCGACTAGTTTTTCGATGGCTTTGTAGGCATATCGGGCTGGATTTGATGATGCACCAAGTACTAATGTTTTTTTGTTTTTCATAATTATTGTCAAAAAATTGGATTTAAAAATACAAAGATACAACATTTTTATTGTGAAGCAAAACACAAAAAAAATCACCATCAGACATGCCAATAACTGATGGTGATTCCAATAATTAGAAGTTTTTTATTATTTTTTTGGCAAAAATATTTCGGCCATCATACATCGGGCACTTCCGCCGCCACAAGCTTCAATAGTATCGAGGCTCGAACTAAGTATTTCAGCATGTTTTTCTAATTGCATGATTTGATTTGGTGTCAAGCATTGATGGGCCGCAGCACTCATAACAAGGTATCTTTTATCATTTTTGCCTCTTACTTCGAGCATATTTCCAGCAAAATTATTTACTTGTTCTTCTGTTATCAAAATAATTTCTTTGTTGTCAGATTTTAAAGCATCCAACACCATTTTTCGTTCTTTTTTGTCGTCTATGGCATCGGCACATATTACGGCAAATGTTTCGCCTAAACACATCATGACATTGGTGTGGTAAATCAGTTTGCGTTGTCCGTTTACGGTTTGAAACGCTTCAAAAATGATGGGCGAAAATTCATAATCTTCACAAAATTCTATAAAAAGCTCTTCATCTGCTCGGGGCGACAACGCACAATAGGCCTTGCCATTGGCCCTGTCTAAAAGCAAACTGCCTGTTCCTTCCAAAAAAATTTGATCGTCTTCGGCAGCTGTATAATCCATATATTCAGACACTCCAAAACCTTTGGCTTCCAATATCTCAATGATGTCTTCACGACGTTCTAAACGTCTGTTTTCGGCAAACATGGGATACAAAACTACATCGCCATTTTCGTGAAATGAAACCCAATTATTAGGAAAAATACTATCGGGTGTATCTGGTTCTAAGGTGTCTGAAACTACAATTACCTCTACACCTACAGCTGTTAATTTGGCAACAAAATCATCAAACTCTTGTTGTGCCTTGGCATTTACGGTAGCTGGCAATAGCCCATCGATTACTTTTTGATAATAATTATTAACTGCCGTTTGTTCATTCATACGAAAAGCAACTGGCCTAATCATTAATATGGCATTAGTGGTTTGTTTCATTATTTTTTATATTTTTATTAAAATTATATTTATATTTTTATATGATTTATTTTTCAATATTTTTAATCATCAAAAACTAAAAATGCTACGCTTCTCTAATCAAAGGCAAGGTAGAACATCTTAAAAGGCCTTCTTGCTTGGCAATTTCAGCATAAGGAATTTCTTCTACTGTAAAACCCTGTTCTCTGAGCCAATTATTTAATCGAGTAAAGTTTTTTTCAGATACAACTACATTTGGAGCTATCGAAAAAACATTAGAATTCATGTGGTACATTTCGTCTCTTGTAATGTGAAATAAATTGTCTTTGCCAAATAAATCGACCAAAAACAAATAGTCTGCTTCTTCTCTGAAGCCTCTTTTGTAAATAATACCTTTATTTGTGCCTACAGGTTGAAAACAACAATCTAAATGAAGGGCATTATCTCGGGCTTCAATTTTAGATTTAACCAAATCGAAAGCCTTTACTTTTTTGTGAGGAAACAGTTCTGTTATGTACGCTACACCTTCAAGATTGGTACGTGCTGTAATATAATCCTTATAATCAGATCCTTTATAAGTGCCAATAAAAATATAATCATTCCAAGGCATGACATCGCCTCCTTCTATATGTACAGCCTCTGGTGGCCTTACAACTTGCGATGGATTGATTTGATCTATAATATATTGTATAGCCTCTAATTCTCTTTCTCTATCGGGTAAAATATTGGATTTTATAAAGGTATTTTCAATGACAAATCCTATATCTCTAGCAAAAATTTGATTGTAATTTTCTATTAAAGTAGGCCTAAAAACCTGAACACCATATTTTAAGAAAACAGCTTCAAAGGCATCCATCTCACGAATCATATCGGCCTCGAGAGGATAGGTTCCCGCTAAAATATGTTCCAACGATTTGGGGTCATAAGCCTCTTCGGCTGTTGGGGTTTTGCCATTGCTTTGAGCCGTGCCCAAAAGGACTGCTTTGAGTTTTGAAGTTTCGTTTTGTATATGTATTGGTAACATAAAAAGGGTTTTGACAGTTGGTGCAAATATAAAAAAACGAATTGATTTTTATTAATTAATTATTTTTTTAGATTAAAAATACGAATTTTAAAAAATTTATATCATTTGAAAGCAATTTATAAATACAAATGGTTTTACCTTTTTTGATTCGAAAGGTATTAAATAAATGTTAAAGAGTTGTGTATTGATAGTAATACTATTATATTTGCATCATAAACTTTTAAAAATCAAATGTATTAGCATTATTCTATTTAAAAATGTTAATCGCAATACAATATAGATACAATTTTATTTGAATAAAAAATAACGATTAAATTTCAATACAAGATGCAGCATTTATTATCCAGTTTGAAAATTACTATAAACGAAAAACTGTATGTTAAGGACCCCGAAACATCTGAATTGGGTCGTAATATATTGAAAAACAGTATAGAATTGATTCACGACATTGGTTTTGAATCCTTTACCTTTAAAAAATTAGGAGAGCGAATTCAATCTAACGAAAGTTCTATTTACCGCTATTTTGAAAACAAACACAAATTATTGATGTACTTGTCTTCATGGTATTGGTCTTGGATGGAATATCGAATGGTATTTGCAACAACCAACTTGTCAAATCCAATAGAAAAGTTAGAAAAAGCCATACAATTGGTAACGGAAAATGTTTTTGATGACGAAACAACGCCACACATCAATGAGCAGCTATTGAACCAAATTATTATTGAAGAATTTACTAAAACCATTAGAACAAAAAATATAGAAGACGAGAATAAGGCTGGCTTTTTTTTAGTTTACAAGCGGGTAATTAATCGATTGATAGCCATAATATCTGAAATTAATCCTGCTTATAAATATCCCAAAAGTTTGGCTTCGACGGTAGTTGAAAGTGCTTTGCACCAACAATTTTTGAAACAACATTTAAAAACCATAACAGACATTTCTGAACAAGATTGCCCATCATTATTTTTTATCGAATTAGTAAAAAAAACCTTATCATGACACCATTAAAACGTTTTAAGAACCTGGTTCTAATTGACAAACAAGATATTTATCAAATTTTTCTGTATTCCATAATTGCAGGGCTTATTAGTTTGTCTTTGCCATTGGGTATTCAATCTATTATCAATTTTATACAAGCGGGCAAAGTAAGCACTTCTTGGATTGTATTGGTTTTTATAGTTGTTTTGGGGGTTGCCTTTGTTGGGTTATTAAAAATCATGCAATTTAGAATTACAGAAAATTTACAACAAAAAATATTTGTTCGATCGTCGTTTGAATTTGCCTATCGTTTTCCAAAAATAAAATTTAGTCAAATCCACGATCAATTTCCGCCTGAATTAGCCAATAGATTTTTTGATACCCTAACAGTTCAAAAAGGAGTTTCAAAACTATTATTAGACAGTTCGGGGGCGGCATTACAAATAGTTTTTGGGATATTACTTTTATCATTTTATCATTCTTTTTTTATCTTTTTTGGCATCATTTTGTTGTTGCTTTTGTATTTAATTTTTAGAATGAATTTTAATTCTGGGCTGCAAACAAGCTTAAAAGAATCCAAATACAAATACAAAATAGCCCATTGGCTTCAGGAAATAGCCAGAAATCATTTGAGTTTTAAGAGTAATGCCGTTTTCAATTTTTCATTACAAAAAAATGATCTTCTAGTTACAGAATATTTAAAACAACGCGAGAATCATTTTAAAGTTTTATTAAAGCAATTCATACAACTAACAGGCTTTAAAGTGATGATAACTGCTGGTTTGTTGATTATTGGAGGTTTATTAGTCATCAATCAACAAATGAATATTGGTCAGTTTGTAGCAGCAGAAATTATTATTTTGAGCATTATTGCGGCAGTAGAAAAATTGTTTTCGGGTTTAGAATTGTTTTATGATGTATTAACTTCATTAGAAAAATTGGGCTCGGTAGTAGATTTGGAGATTGAAAATGATGTGTTTGATGCCAATTATAACATCAACAAAAAAATTACTACGATAGAAACACAAAATGTTTCATTTCACTACCCCGATGATGAGGAGTCTATTTTGAAATCGATAAACATAGCCATAGCTCACAAGCAACACACCTTGATAGAAGGCGAAAACGGATCGGGAAAAACAACCTTGATGCGATTATTGGCCAGATTAGTAGAGCCAACTTCGGGTCAAATATTTATAAATAATAATAATTATAAAAAATATACTGCAGACGACTATCGGTCTAATATTGGGTATGTAACGGCACAAGACATGCCATTTGAGGGTACTATTTTAGAAAACATTACTTGCAACAATACAGACATCAGCATAGAGTCGGTTTTTGAACTATTGGAGCACCTCAAATTAACAGAAACTATAAAAGCATTGCCAAAAGGTTTGGAAACTCACATTTCATCCGAAGGCAAACAAATTAGTTCATCGGCCATTCAAAAAATTGTTTTGGCACGAAGTATCATTCAAAAGCCAAGTATTTTGTTTTTAAAAAATCCATTAGACAAATCAGACGAGAAAAGTACTAAAAGTATTATCGATTTTTTAAGTTTAAAACACCACCCATGGACATTAGTTGTTGTAAGCAAAAACAACTATTGGAAACAAATTTGCAATCAAACTATTGTTTTAGAAAAAGGAGTTATTAAATAAATTCAAGCCATGTTAAACATATCAAATAATAGAATAGATCAATTTATAAAATTAGACCAATTCAAATCGACCGCTATTTTCAAACAACAAAAGCATTATCTAATGATCCGAAAAATCGTATGGGGTTTTGTGTTGGCCTTAATCGTATTGTTATTTTTGCCTTGGACACAAAATATTAGTGGCGCTGGCAATGTAACTACGTTGAAACCCAATCAACGCCCTCAAACAATCCACACCGCAATTGCAGGAAGGATAGAAAAATGGTATGTACAGGAAGGCGATTTTGTAAAAAAAGGCGATACGATATTATATATTTCAGAAATAAAAGAAGATTATTTGGACCCCAATTTGGTTCGTAATACTGGCCAACAAGTACAATCCAAAGAAAGTGCCGTAATTTCCTATTCAGATAAAGTGAAAGCCCTTGATAATCAAATAGATGCCATTGCAAATGAGCGGTTGCTTAAATACAAACAAGCCCAAAACAAACTCAAACAGGCATACTTGAAAGTGCAAAGTGATAGTATCGATTTTGAAGCAACAAAAACACAATTGAAAATTGCTAAAACACAATTCAATCGGTCGCAAAATTTGAATAAAGAAGGATTAAAACCCATGACCGATGTAGAAGAAAAAAGAATGAAATTGCAAGATGTTGAAGCCAAAATTATAACTCAGGAAAACAAATATATTGCCAGCAAAAATGACATATTGAATGCCAGCATGGAACTGAATCGAATTAGTGCAGAATATGCCGAAAAAAATGCTAAAGCCAGCAGCGACAAACAAAGTGCTTTGAGTGCCCAATTTGATACAGAAGCCCAAGTAAACAAACTCAAAAATCAATACAAGAATTATCAAATCAGAAATGGATTGTATTACATTACAGCACCACAAGACGGCTATATAAACAGAGCCTTACAATCAGGAATTGGCGAAACCTTAAAGGAAGGTAGCCCCATAGTAAGCATTATGCCTGCAACTTATGATATTGCAGTTGAAACTTTTATAGAACCTATGGATTTCCCATTAGTAAATAAAGGCGAAAAAGTAAGGGTGTGGTTTGACGGATGGCCAACAATTGTATTTAGCGGGTGGCCAGATGTATCCTATGGCACATTTGGCGGGATTATTGTAGCCAAAGAAAATTTTATTAGTGATAATGGCAAATACCGAGTGCTGATAGCTCCAGATCCTAGCGACAAAAAATGGCCAAACCAATTGAGTATTGGTGCTGGAACACAAAGTTTGGCTTTGCTTCAAAATGTTCCAATTTGGTACGAAATATGGAGAACATTAAATGGATTTCCTCCAAATTTTTATAAAAAAACCAAAACTGAAAAACCCAAAAAATAATGACTAAAAAATTTGTTTATACCGTGCTTTTGATTATCGTATTTTTTCAGGTACAAAGCCAAAATATCCAAACGACTTTTGGTTTTAATGAATTTTTAGGCTATGTAAAAAAATACCATCCACTTGTCAAACAAGCCGATTTGAAACTCAACGAGGCCCAAGCCAACCTTATGCTGGCAAGAGGTGCATTTGACCCAAAAATTGAAGTCGATTTCAATGATAAAATGTTTAAAGACAAAACATATTATAGTATTTTGAACAGCAGTTTTAAAATTCCCACTTGGTATGGAATAGAGTTAAAAGCTGGTTTTAACCAAGCGGAAGGCTTGTACCTTAACCCCGAAAACACAGCGCCAATTAGCGGATTAACTACTTTAGGTATTAGCATTCCTTTAGGACAAGGCTTATTGGTTAATCAGCGTATGACCGATATTCGAAAAGCTAAAATTGCCCAAAAATTGAATGTTGCCGAACGTAACTTGAAAGCCGTAGATGTTATTTATGAAGCAGCCGTAAGTTATGTTAATTGGAAAAAGTGTTTTGACGAAGTACAGCGTTATCAGAATTATTTGAATAATACTCAAATTAGATACAAAGGTGTTTTGCAATTGATAGAGCAGGGAGATAAACCCGCAATTGATAGTATTGAGGCTGGAATTGCAGTAAAAACAAGACAATTAAACATGGAAGAAGCCCAACTGAAATTGACAAAAGCCAAACTTGAGCTTTCTAATTATTTGTGGCTTGAAGGAAATATTCCATTGGAACTGAAAGACGAATTGCAGCCAGAATCGCAATTAAAAAATACGATCAAAACGACCCTTCAATTAAATGATCTTGGCGGATTTGATATGGATAATCATCCTAAAATCAAAGCGTTAGATGCAAAAATTGCAATGCTTATAGAAGACAAAAAACTAAAAGCCAATGCATTATTACCCAAGATCGATTTGCAATACAATTATCTTTCTGAACCAAAATATTGGGACAATTTTCGATTACATGATTATAAAATTGGAGTACAGTTTAGTATGCCAATATTTTTAAGAAAAGAAAGGGCCAGCCTAAAACTTGCTCAGTTAAAAATTCAGGATTCGGAATTAAGTTTGCAATTTGAAAGAAAAAACATCGATAATAAAATAAAATACCAACAACAAGAAATCCAATCGTTAGACAAACAATATGACTACATTACAAAACTTGCTCGTGATTATGCTACCTTATTAACAGCAGAAGATCGTTTATTTGCCATGGGCGAAAGTTCATTATTTATTATCAACTCGCGAGAAAATGCATTGGTAACGGCACAAATCAATGAAATATCTATAGAAAATAAATATTTGAATAGTGTAATCAGTTTGTATAAAACACTGGCAAATCCTGAATAATGTCAATCATAAAACCCATCAAATAATAAAGGATATTTTTTTGATGGGTTTTATTGCATTTCAACATGTTCAACTATATTTAAACCAAATGAAGCATTAGCGTTCTATTACAATCTAAAAATACTTCAAAATTAACACCAAATATATTTATAAAATAGACCAAAGATGCGGAGTTATTTTTTAGCGGAGTTCCGTGAAGTGCTTCGCAGTTGTGTGTTTAGATTTCATAACGAAGTCTCATGCGAAACTTGGGTTTAACCAAATAATTCTTTGACTTCGTCTATGTTAAACGATTTTTTTTCGTCGTCGATACTGATGATGCTGGAGGCTACAGCTTTTTTCTTAGTTTGCAAGCTTACTATTTTTTCTTCGATAGTATCTCTGCAAATCATGCGATAGGCCATAACTTGTTTGGTTTGTCCAATTCTATAACAACGGTCTATAGCTTGGTTTTCTAATGCAGGATTCCACCATGGATCGATGATAAAAACATAATCCGCTTCGGTCAAATTAAGTCCTGTGCCGCCAGCTTTCAAGCTAATCAAAAACACCCTAACGGAGGAGTTGGTTTGAAAATTATTTACATTTTGTTGTCGGTTTTGGGTCTGACCATCCAAATATTCGTATGTAATTTGCTCGTCGTCTAACCTTTTACGAACTATTTGAAGCATTTTTACAAATTGCGAAAAAACCAATATTTTATGATTTCCTGTTTTCTCTTTAATAGTTTCTATTAATATTTCGAGTTTTGCAGAATAGTTTCCATAATCAACATCGTCGTTGATGAGTTCGGTCGAATTGCATATTTGACGTAACTTTGTTAAACCTTCTAGGATGTACATTTGCGATTTGGCTACACCGTTTTCGTCTATTTTATTTAACAAATAATCTTTGTATTTATCCTTAAATGCCTCATATACTTTGCGTTGCTCTTTGCTCATATCACAGTAAATAACGCTTTCTGTTTTGTCTGGCAGTTCTTTGGCCACTTGTTCTTTGGTCCTTCTCAATACAAAAGGTGCAATAATTTTGCTCAACAATACAGAGCTTTCAACGTCCTTTTCTTTGTCGATAGTGTCTGAAAATTGACTCTTAAAATGGCTCATGCTTCCCAATAATCCTGGATTTAAAAAATTCAATTGGGCATACAAATCAAATGTATTGTTTTCTATTGGTGTACCCGTTAGGGTAAGTTTGTTAAACGATTGTAGCAATCGAACGGCTTTATATCTTTTGGAATTAGGGTTTTTAATGGCCTGACTTTCATCTAAAATAATATAATTAAACACATAATCTTTCAGAAATTCTATATCATTAAGCAAAGAACCATAAGTAGATATAACAATGTTATACTTTTTAAATTCTGCTGTAGATGTAGCCCTACCCGACCCTACAAACGGCAAAACTTTGAGTGTTGGGCAAAATTTTTCTATTTCATTAATCCAATTAAAAATCAACGAAGTGGGAGCAATTATCAACGAGGGAGTTTTGGCTTTTTGAGTAGTTTTGAGGTATTGCAAAAAAGCAATAGTTTGCAATGTTTTGCCAAGCCCCATATCGTCTGCCAAACAACCACCCAACTGGTTTTGATGTAAAAAAACGAGCCAATTGAGTCCATGTTGCTGATAATCACGAAGTTTTACTTGCAATCCTTTTGGCGAGGCCACATTGGCAATTTCTGAAAGGTGTTGCAAACGCTGCTTCTTTTCATACAATTCTTTTAAAAACGAGGGTTTACTTTCCACTTCATGATACAATTCGTCGATAATGCCAAATTGATAATTGGATATTTGAATACTATTTTTTTTGATTTCGCCCGCTTTGAAATAATTTCCAAATTTTTGAAGCCAATCTTCGGGCAATATTCCAACAGTGCCATCGCTCAAGGCAACAAAATTAGACTTTTTGATATACGATTTTTGCAATTCTTTCAAATCTACTTTTTGGTTTCCAAAACTAATTTGCAATTCCAAATCAAACCAATCAATATCCGATTTTAATCCAATACAGATGACAGGTTTGTTCATATTATATTTGAAAGATTTCAAATCGTTGGCTCCAAAAACTTTAAATCCCATCAATTTCATTTTTTCAGTAGCTTGAAGCATCCAATAATTGTCAAACAATTGTTCGGGTGTCAAATAAAACAGCTGATTTTGATTTTCAAAATCGGGATGAAGACTTTTAATTTCCTCCAAAAATTGGTCTTCAAAAGACTCATCACGTTCCAAATAGGTGATGTTTTCTTGATTCTTGTGCAACAACATTTCGTTTGAAAACAAAGGAACCAATTGCTTATCGTACTGAACAAATGCATCAAAAAGAATATACGCACCGTCTAAATCCTTGATATAAACATGTTTTTCGAGTGGATTGTTGGGTTTAATCTGTTTGTTTTTTTTGAAAATTTTTTGTTGTATTTCAAACTTTTTAGACAATGGAATCAAAATATTCTCATTAAAACGTTCAAAATCTCTTTTGAAATAATTCGTTTCGGGTGTGTCTGCATAAGTCAAAATATGATATGACAAATCAGCATTAGTTATAGGATAAATATTTTGGCCTTCAAAAATAAAAAGGGGCGAAAGCACCAATTTCTGAGCATTTATATTAAAATTATTGTCATCAATCCGAATTTTGGCTTTTAAATTATAAAACATGTCTGTTTCTGTAAGTACAAAAAAGAGTTTGATTTCAGGTTGTTTAAACACCAATGGGGATAAATTTTTTCGAGCATACGAATCATTTGGTCTGTTGCTATACAAAAACCGTTGGGGCAATTCTGGTATAATTTTTGTAAATACTGTCATCAATTTAACGATAAATTCAAAAGTAATCTCTTTGTTTTTTTGAATTAAATTTGATAATTTAAGCACGTTCAATACAAAAAATTGGTCTTCAGTAGTTATTAAATCGTCAATATTATATTCTAAATTAAAATATTGTAATTCTTCAATGCCTGATGAAAAATCGGTTTTAGCTTTGTTGTATTTGCCCAAAACAGGAAATAAACTAAAAAAATTTGAATTGTTTTTTTCAAAACACAAACCAATACCTTTTTGCAACGAAGCGGCGGCTGTATTGGTAGGCAGTTGAGCTAAAATTGCCTGTTCGGGTTTTGTAATGCTAACTACTTGTTCGCTTGGCAAAACATTTTGGAATTTAGATACCACTCGAAGTCCTTTTGGTGTAAAAACCACATCAAAAAATTCTTCATACGGCTCGTGAATCGAAAATCCAAATACTTTCAAATGTTCCTCAATGCTATTGTTGATATATTCAGCACTAAAAAAAGCCACATCATACACAGACACAAATTTTTCTAAAGCATATAAGCGGTGTTCACACCATTTTTGGGCAGATGTGCAGCTACAAGAAGAGCTTAATATTTGATTTTCAGGATTAAAAGTAAATGTTTGACCAATGCTGTTCCAATTATTCGATCGGGTTTTTATGGATGTTCTAGTAACTTGCTCTATCAGATACTCTTTGTTGGCATAATAACTTTTACTAATTCTTCTATCCAATTCTATTATTGGTATCAAGTCGTTGATCAATAAAATTTCATGACCCTTCAACTTGGGTTTGCTCATACTGTCGGTATTTTCATACTCCATGTCTGGTTGATAAAAAGTTACTACGCCACTAATTAACATTTTTTTCAACGACATCAATGATGCTACAATGTGCTTACAAATTCCGTCATAATCATACGGACAATTGCAAGTAGTATCACTAACCAATTGTGGGGTTATGTCAATATGAATTTCATATAAATTATCCGCACTTCCTTTACATTTAAAAACAAATCCATGCTTAGATTGTTCAATCAAAAAAGTATTGATTTTTTTGGCTCGATTTTCGATGGTAAACTCACAATTTTCATCAATGTAATCGTCAATGTAATTAAAATCCATAGTCAGTTTTATAAAAATAGGCTACAAATTTAATGTTTATTTATCGTTTAAAAAAAACTTGAGACTACAAGTTTAAAAAATATGGATGCTATTAAAAATAGTCAGTAAAAAAACATGAAATAGTAAAAATAATAATTATATTTGTATCTAAATTTATATCCTTATAATTAAGCAATATATTTTTTTCTTTAATTTATAATTTTTTGTAATCAATAATGAGGAAGTCGAAAACCAAATAGAATAGTCAAAAAACTAATTTTTATTAAATATGAGAATTTTTAATTATTTTGTTAAAAAATTATTACTATTCTGTTTTGGAATAATAATTTTGACTTCATGTGAAAAGAATGAGATTATCACAAATTCGAGTGATGAAAAAAAATTAAATTTTATTAGTAAAACCGATGCTGTAAAATTTGCAAACAACCTTCTATATAACGATTTACAAGGAAATAACATTAAAAAAGAAGTGGTATTACTTGGCCATGGAACTATTATACAGATGGTCATGCGTGGGTATGCGACGGATATGTTCATTGGAGTGATTGCTCAGTTTCAATGCTAGCATTATATATGAATTGGGGATGGAGCGGTAATTATAATGGTTTATATGCTTTCAATAATTTCAACCCAAGTACTTATACTTTTAATTATAAATCAGGAGCAGTAGTAGGAATAAGAAAACCTTAAAATTATAAATTATGAAAACATTATTTTTTTTAGTAATAACGTTGTGTTTGTTGTCTTGTAATCCAAATGACCAACCTACGAATGAAGCAATGAGTATAAGTTCAAACATTGATTTAATTATCAAAAATAATTTAGGTCAGGACTTATTATCTACCTTAACACCAAACACTTTAAATTCCAACGACATCAAATTGTATTATTTGATTAATGGACAAGTACAAGAAGTATATAACGCAAACTTAAACAACCCAAGAAATTATTTAATTTATGATTATATTAACACAAAAGCAATTAGTGTTTTCCTAAACGACCAAAGTACTGAGGAGTATCCAATAGCATATTTGAAATGGAACAATACAGACACCGATACTATAAAATGTCATTTTAATAGAGGAGTTGGCAATGATGGTGCTATTATTTTTTGCGATAAAGTTTGGTACAATAATAAATTGGTATATCCCACAGCAGAAAATCGAAATACAGGCAGGTTTATTTCATTAATAAAATAAGATTTTATAAAACTTTATTTAATTTAAAAATACTATTAAAGTAGCCGTAATGCTATTAAAAATAATTTAAACTGTCCGTAACTCATAACAAACAGTCAAAGTATTTCAATTACTTTGCGTTTCAGGAGTTTTGCGTAAAATGGATATTGCAAAAATGCAGTCGCAAAGAAAAGAATCAAGTTTTATAAAAATAGTTGATAATTAACTTATCATTTATGAAATAATACGAGTTGCGGATGGTTTTATAAAATACTGGATCAAAATAACACAACATTTTTTTTAAGGAACAACTTGGTTTTTAGATATTTCGGACTACATTTGTATCCTCAAAAGCCATTTTATATGGATTATCTAAATTAAATCAAATGAAACAAACTTTAATAGCACCTTCGGTTTTGGCGGCCGATTTTGCAAACTTGCAACGAGACATTGAAATGATCAATCAGAGTGAAGCCGATTGGTTTCATATTGATATTATGGACGGCGTTTTTGTACCCAACATTTCATTTGGCATGCCTGTTTTGGAAGCCATCGTTTGCCATGCCAAAAAAACAATCGATGTCCATTTGATGATTATCGATCCTGACCGATACATTAAGACTTTTGCTGGTTTGGGAGCAAACATTTTGACGGTTCATTATGAAGCTTGCCCCCATTTGCACCGCACCTTGCAAGCCATCAAGCAAGAGGGC
This sequence comes from Flavobacterium branchiophilum NBRC 15030 = ATCC 35035, assembly GCF_002217205.1. Classification (GTDB taxonomy): domain Bacteria; phylum Bacteroidota; class Bacteroidia; order Flavobacteriales; family Flavobacteriaceae; genus Flavobacterium; species Flavobacterium branchiophilum. The sequence goes on from NZ_MUGT01000035.1 coordinate 90,309, forward strand.
ATGAAGGCAGGAGTGGCTCTAAACCCACACACCAACACCGATTTGTTAGAAGATGTTATTGCTGACATAGATATGGTGTGTATAATGAGTGTCAATCCAGGTTTTGGAGGACAAAGTTTTATAGAAAACACTTACGAAAAAGTATCCAAACTCAAAGCGCTAATTGAAAGAAAAAACGCTAAAACCATCATCGAAATCGACGGAGGAGTAACGAGTTCAAACGCTCATTTGCTTGTTGCCGCAGGTGCAGATGTATTGGTTGCTGGCAGTTTTGTGTTTAAATCCCATGATCCATCAACTACTATTGCCGATTTGAAAAAACAGACCCAATTGTAATCTGTTATTTACCGTAATTGCGTTATATTATATTTCTTTTGGAGTTCAATGTACGTTGTTTGATACGAATAGCCCAACCCTTGAGGAACGTCCAAAAAATATTAATTATTGGTTGTATTGTTTAGAAATTAGCATCCAAAAAATAAAAAAACTGCATTATCTTTTTGATAATGCAGTTTTTTTGTGACCACGAAGGGATTCGAACCCCCAACCCTCAGAGCCGAAATCTGATATTCTATCCAGTTGAACTACGTAGCCATTTGATTTGAATAAAAATTCAAATTATTTGTTTATGCCAACAATTGTTTTACAATGGTTGAAATTGTTTTGCCATCTGCCTGTCCAGCAAGTGCTTTTGATGCTAAACCCATCAACTGCCCCATGGCTGGCATTCCAGACAAATTGTTTGCTGTCATTAATTGTTTTACCACTGCTTCTATTTCAGTTTCAGAAAGCTGTGCTGGTAAGAATTTTTCAATAACTACTGCTTGAGCCAACTCTGGATCTGCCAAATCAGCTCTTCCTTGTTGGGTATAAATAGCGGCACTGTCTTTGCGTTGTTTGACTAATCGTTGTAATAATTTAATTTCTTCTTCTTCTGTAATTTCTTGTTTGGCTCCACTTTCGGTTTGAGCTAATAAAAGTGCCGATTTTACAGCTCTCAAAGCTTCAAGCGAAACGGTATCTTTGGCTCTCATGGCGGTTTTTATTTCGTCCATGATTAAATTTGATAAACTCATTATTGTATTTTTTATTTTAATCTACAATATCATGTAGATATGAATTATTTTTTCTGATTTGAATATCGTTGTTGCTGTCTGTTCCAAAAGAAGTTCTTGATATTTGATTGTTTGTGTTTTTATTTGTCAAATCTACATCATACCTTTTGTAAGCAGGTTCTTTTTCCAAATCTTCAATTTTTGTTACATTATTATTGAATTTATAATTAAATTCTTTTAATTTTTTGCGATGTTCATCAGAATATTTCAACTTCATCGCATCGGCTATAGACAAATCTGTTGGCGAAACGCTATCTTTAGACAGGTCGAGCTTTTCAAATTCTTCATCCAAAACCACCTTTTTCAAGGTAAAATTCAATCCTTCTTCAACGGGTGTTTTAACTTCTTTTTCAACTGGTTTAGAATTGTTCAACTCATTTTCCAATTCCATATATTCTTCCAAAGAATACCTTACAATACCGTCTTTTGGAGTTGCGCTACCAATTGTATCGAGAGTAGGCAATTTGTCCGTTGATTTTGTTGTGTTTTCAGATAAATCATACTTTTTAATGGCAATGGGCTCGTTCAAATGTTCCATTGAATTAGGAGCAACATTGTCAAACAAAAAAGTAATTTGTTCCTCTTCATTTACAACTATTCGATTCGACTCTTGTTTTTCAATAGGAGCAACCGAATTTGAATCATGATTTATATTTGCAAAATTAATATTATTATCTGAAATATCAACTATTTTTGAAAGAAGATTATCGTTTTCAATAAATTTTTTATTCAAATCTTGATTAATAAATTCCTCTTTTTTGGAAACAATAGGGTTTTCAAGAGGATTATTGGTGTCAAACATGACCACCGTTTTTTTTTGAGATAAATCTTGAATCAAAACCTGATCGCCTTCCAAAGCATGAATGATTTTTTTAGGTTCGGTGTTTACAATTTCGTGCTGCTGTTCGATGTCAAAACCAGTAGCAATAATAGTTACCGCAATGGCATCGCCCAAGTTTTCGTCTTCGCCAACTCCCATAATGATGTTGGCATTATGGCCTGCTTCTTCCTGTATGTGGTCGTTTATTTCGCCAATTTCGTCAATAGTTATTTCGGTTGTTCCAGAAACGATAAGCAACAAAACGTTTTTAGCCCCTGTAATTTTATTGTCATTAAGCAAAGGAGAATCTAAAGCAGTCGTTATGGCTTCTTTAGCTCTGTTGTCGCCTGTTGCAGTAGCCGAACCCATGATGGCCGTGCCACTATTAGACAACACGGTTTTAGCATCTTTCAAATCGATGTTTTGGGTATAATGGTGTGTAATTACTTCCGCAATACCTTTTGAAGCTGTAGCCAAAACTTCGTCTGCTTTTGAAAAACCAGCTTTAAAACCAAGATTTCCATATACTTCTCTTAATTTGTTATTATTGATAACAATTAAAGAATCTACTTCTCTTCTTAATTTTTCGACTCCAATATTAGCTTGCTCAATTCTTACTTTTCCTTCAAAAAGAAAAGGAATTGTAACAATTCCAACCGTAAGAATATCTCTTTCTTTGGCCAATTGAGCAATAATTGGTGCTGCACCAGTACCCGTACCACCGCCCATTCCAGCGGTAATAAAAATCATTTTGGTATTGGTATCTAGCATTTTTTCGATGTCGCTAATACTTTCGATTGCCGATTGCTGTCCAACATCTGGATTTGAACCAGCACCAAGACCTTCAGTAAGGCTCACACCTAATTGAATTTTGTTTGGCACTGGGCTGTTTTGTAATGCTTGTGAATCTGTATTACAAACAATAAAATCAACGCCATTGATACCTTGTTTAAACATGTGGTTGATGGCATTACTGCCACCGCCCCCTACCCCAATCACCTTAATGACATTGGATTGATTTTTTGGCAAATCAAATGCTATATTTCCAAATTCTGAGTTGCTTGTCATAATATTTGGTTTTTATTTTTTTAATACAAATTTTAAATTATTCAGCATTTTCTAGAAATTCTTTTATTTTTTCTACGTAATCCCTAAAAGATTTTCTTATTTTTCTTTCTGTTGTTTCTACCTCAGCCACTGGTTTTTCTAATATTTTTTCAGGCACTTCTTCTACTATTGGTGCTGGTTTTTCTGGGGCTATTTTTACAAATTCTGCAGCTTTTTTAGCAGCTGCCAAATCTTCTAATTTAACCGCACTAACCGTATTGTTTTCCACACTGTTTAATACAAGTCCTACTGATGTGGCAAACAAAGGCGAAGAAATTTGTTCTGGCGAATTTCCAGACAAATGCTCGTTTGGATAACCAATTCGGGTGTGCATACCCGTAATATATTCTACCAATTGTTTGATATGTTCTAATTGAGCACCGCCACCCGTTAAAACAATGCCTTCTATTAATTTTTTTCTAGGCTCTTCATAACCATAAGCTTTTATTTCATTAAAAACCAAATTAATTATTTCGTCAACTCTTGAATTGATAATTTTAGAAAGATGTTTTTTTGAAATTTCTTTAGGTTCTTTTCCTCTTAAACCAGGAATCGAAACGATTTCATTTTCTCTATTTTCGCCAGGCCAAGCCGATCCAAATTTTACTTTCAACAATTCTGCTTGTTTTTCTACGATAGAACAACCCGCTTTAATATCTTCCGTAATAATATTGCCTCCAAAAGGGATTACGGCAGTATGTCTGATAATTCCATCTTTAAAAATAGCCAAATCGGTAGTACCGCCACCAATATCTATTAAGGCAACTCCGGCTTCTTTTTCGTCCTGGCTCAAAACGGCATCGGACGAAGCAAGCGGTTCCAATGTAAGCCCAGACAATTGAATACCAGTACTTTGTATACATCTACCTACATTTCTGATAGATGCAGCTTGTCCTACCACCACATGAAAGGTAGCTTCCAACCTGCCTCCAGACATGCCAATAGGTTCTTTGATACCACTTTGACCATCTACAATATACTCTTGTGGCAATACATGAATGATTTCTTCGCCTGGTAGCAAGGCCAATTTATTTACTTGATTGATAAGTAATTGAATGTCTTTATTGCTAATAACTTCTTCAAAATCGGGTCTGATTATATAGTCGCTATGTTGAATACTACGTATGTGCTGTCCCGCAATTCCTACAACTACATCTAAAATTTTGTAACCAGATTTTGTTTCCGCCTCACTTATAGCTTCTTGTATTGACTTGATAGTTTGTGTAATATTATTTACAACTCCTCTGGCTACTCCCAAACTTTTAGCCTTGCCAATACCTAGTATTTCTAGTTTACCATATTCATTTTTTTTGCCAATCATGGCTACTATTTTTGTTGTACCAATATCTAGACCAACTGCAATGTTTTCTGTTTTCATATTCAACATTTTATTTAGTACACACAACTTGTTGCGTAAATTTTAAATTTATTTTATTATATTTTTTTATAGTGCTATCCGAAATTGCTTTTTGAAAAAAAGCTTTATAATTTTTAAATTTACGCTCAATATTGATCGCATTCCCAAATTCAATATCAAAATTATAATTTCGATTTGTCATTATCAATCCATTTTTAGGCATCAATTTGATGCTGGTAATGTTTTTTTTCAAAAAATCATCATCATAGATGTATTTTAAAACACTTACAATTTCTGGATTTTTTTTCCAATCTAAATTACCTAAAAATATAGGAACCCTAGCGGTATAAGTACTTGTCAAAGGCATTTTAGTTCCTTGATAATCAATGTAAAATGAGCCGTTATCATCAAAAACCCTTACAACAGGAATTTTTTGTTTTACTTTGGCTTTCAACTTTCCATCGATACTTACAAAAACATCTGCTTTCTCTATAATAGCATTCTTATTCAATTCAGATTCCAAATCGCCCAAAATTAATCTAATTTTTTGAATCTCGCTAGTATTTTCGCATTTTTCTTTCAACAAATTTTTTATAGTTTTTTTCTTAATAAAAACATTGTTTTCTCCCACAAACTCTATTTCCGTTTCCTCAATTTTTCTTTTATTATTTTTAATCACTGTAAATGAATATAAAGAAATCAAAGCTAAAACCGCCAATACCAATCTGATATTTTCATTATTTCTGATCTTCATTTGTTAGTTTGTTTATACTTAATTGTGATTTAATTTCAGGCACCAACTCTCCAATGTCGCCTGCTCCTATGGTAACAATAATTCTGTTTTTTGTAGCTAAAATTTCCGAAATTAAATGTTTTTTATCTATTAATCGGGCATTTTTAGAAGTCATTTTGCCTAATAACCATGCAGACGTTACCCCTTCCATAGGCAATTCACGGGCAGGATATATATCTAACAACAATACTTCGTCAAAAGCATCTAAACTTTTTGCAAATTCATCTACAAAGTCATGTGTTCTACTAAACAAATGAGGCTGAAAAATAGCCAAAACTTGATCATTTGGATACAACTCTCTAACAGCTTGATGCACCGCATTTATTTCTGTTGGATGGTGGGCATAATCGTCTATATATACTCGTTTTTCATGTTTGATTTGATATGAAAACCTTCTTCTTATGCCTTTAAAACTAGCTAAGGCTTGGGTAATTTTATCGTTAGAAATCCCATACGTTTTAGCCATTGCAAGTGCTGTTAGGGCGTTCATCAAATTATGCTGACCAGGCAAAGCAAATTTCAAATTTGTAATAAATTCGGTTGGCGTTTGAACATCAAATACATAATGTTCGTTTTCAATTCTAATATTACAAGCTGTATAACCACTATGCGAAACTTGATTTGAATATTCTAAATGTAACGACACACCAGCTAGTGGAACGCCACTTGGGATAAATAAATTATTTTTATCCGTAATTTTATCAGCAAATTCTCTAAAAGTAGCTTCAATTGCGTTTTTATCTCCATAAATATCCAAATGATCGGCATCCATAGACGTTACACAAGCCACGTTGGGATGCAAATGCAAGAAAGACCTGTCAAATTCATCAGCTTCTACTACGGTAACGGTTGCCCCATTGCCAATCAAATTGGAATTATAATTTTCTACAATGCCGCCTAAAAAAGCGGTAACATCTACACCACTTTCAAATAAAATATGTCCCAAAATACTTGAAGTGGTTGTTTTGCCATGAGTGCCCGCTACTGCAAAACAATAAGTGTCTTTTGTAATAATTCCTAAAACTTCGGCTCTTTTTTTGACGTTAAAATTACGTTCTATAAAATAATTCCATTCAGCATGAGAAATAGGAACAGCAGGCGTAACGATAACTAAAGTGTTTTCAGGATAAAAATCGGTAGGAATTGCATCAATATCATCTTCAAAATGAATGTTTATTCCATTGTCTATCAACTCATTAGTAAGCATGGTTGGGGTTTTATCATAACCACAAACTTTTTTTCCAATGTTTTGAAAATAACGAGCTAAGGCACTCATACCGATGCCTCCTATACCAATAAAATAAACGTTTTTAATTTGATTCAAATCCATGAATTATAATATTTAGTAATTATTTTTTTATTAATTTTATTATTTCAGAAACAATATCTTTAGTAGCATGAGGTTTGGCTAATTTTTTTATATTGTCGCTTAATGTTTTTTGTAGTTGATAGTTGCTAACCAAGTCTTTAAAAACAGCTTCAAATTGGTCGTTCAATTCCTGTTCTTTCAACAAAATAGCCCCATGCTGTTGCACAATAGCTTGAGCATTTTTGGTTTGATGGTCTTCGGCAACGTGTGGCGAAGGAATAAAAATAACAGGTTTTCCAACCAAGCATAACTCTGATACAGACGAGGCACCAGCCCTTGAAATCACAAAATCAGCAGCAGCATAAATCAAATCCATTTGATCTATAAAAGCTACTACTTGAACGTTTTTACCATTGTTGTATTTTGTATAAGTATCAAAATTTACTTTACCACACTGCCAAAATATTTGTATGTTTTGGTTAGTAATAAAATCCAACTCTTTGGCTATCAAATCATTAATACGCTTAGCCCCCAAACTACCACCCAATACCAATAACGTTTTTTTATTGGGATCTAAATTGAAATGTGTCAAGGCTTCTTGTTTTTTATTATCCACCTGCAACAAATCCTGACGTACTGGGTTGCCTGTTAAAACCATTTTTTCTTTTGGGAAAAAACGTTCTAATTGATTGTAAGCCACACAAATAACATGGGCTTTTTTGCTTAATAATTTATTGGTAATACCCGGAAATGAATTTTGCTCTTGAATTAAAGTTGGTATTCCAGCTTGGTTGGCCATTTGTAACAACGGACCACTTGCAAAACCTCCTGTTCCAATGACAACATCTGGCTTGAATTTTTTGATAATTTGTTTAGCCTTCCAAAGGCTTTTTAGCAATTTGAAAGGAAACAGCAAGTTTTGAAATGTGAGCCGTCTTTGCAAACCAGCAATCCACAAGCCCTCTATGTCATAACCCGCTTGAGGTACTTTTTGCATTTCCATTTTGTCATTTGCACCAACAAATAAAAAAGTGGCTTTTGGAAAAACACGTTTTAATTCGTTTGCAATTGCAATTGCAGGATAAATGTGACCACCTGTTCCGCCACCGCTCAAAATAAAACGGGGCGACGCTATTTCATGTGTTTGCATTGGTGTAGTTGGTGTAGTCATGGTTTATATTTTTTTTGGATTCAAAATGGGGTTCATTGGGTTTTCCGAAGTATCTACAATGTCATAATCCGTCAATTGATCTTCATTTTCTTTTACAATTTGTTCGTCTATCAATCGTTTAAGGCTGGCTTCTCGCCTTTCTTTTTCTTTTAATTCTTCTATAATTTCTTCTTCTTTTTTGGTAACACTCAAAATAATCCCTAATGCAATACAAGTCATCCAAATAGAGCTTCCACCACTGCTAACAAGCGGTAACGGCTGACCTGTTACTGGAAATAATTCTACGGCCACGCCCATATTGATAATGGCCTGAAAAATCATGGGAAAACCAAGTCCAATGACTAACAATTTTCCAAAAAAAGAATTGGCTTTTTGAGCAGCAACAATAAACCTAAAAAACAAAAGCATGTAAATAAACAATATTCCAAGTCCGCCAATCATGCCATACTCTTCTACAATAATGGCATAAATAAAATCTGAGGATGATTGTGGTAAAAAATGTTTTTGCACACTTTTTCCTGGTCCTAAACCATAAATTGTTCCTGAGGCTATAGCTATTTTAGCTTTTTCTATTTGATAATCATCTTCGCCAGGCTTGTCGGTAGTAAAATTTTCTATCCTAGAGATCCAAGTATCTACCCTATTGGGAAATGCATTTGGAAAAGTTTTTGCCAAAACCATAAATGACACAAGAAACAAAAAACCGCTTCCTAAAATGATTCCTAAATATTTTAAAGGATAATGTCCTACGTAAGTCAGCATCAAAACCATTGCAAAAATAAGTGCCGCAGTAGATAAATTGGCTGGCAAAATAAGCATTAAGGTAATACCAACAGGAATCCACAAATCTATAAATGAATCTCTAAAAGTAAAAGCTACATCCTTGTTTTTGGCTAAATAACGGGCAACAAATACCATCAAAACTATCGAAGCCAAAGTGGATGTTTGAAATGTAATGCCTACAAATGGAATTTTGATCCATCGGCTGGCATTAGCACCAGCAATAACTGTACCATTGAGCAAGGTATATACCAACAAAAACCATACGATGATCAATGCAAATTTTGACAAGCCCCTATAATAATGATAAGGCACTTTTTGAACCCAAAAAATAATGATAAACCCTAAAAATATATGGACTAAATGCGATATTAAATATCCAATAGTACTTCCTGTTCCGTGATTCATATAGGCCAAATTGCTACTTGCACTAAAAACAGGCATAAATGAAAAAATGCCCAAAAGTGCTACAAACGACCAAATGCCTTTATCGCCTTTTAACTTGGATATTAATTTTTTCATTTTACTTTAATTTTAATTAGGTAATAATATTCTCAACAATTAATCAGACTACAATATACAATTTTTAAAAATTTGCTTGTTTTTATTTATAAATTAAAAAATTATAATTGGTGTACGGCTTCTTTAAATTGTTTTCCTCTGTCTTCATAATTTATAAACAAATCAAAACTAGCACAAGCTGGAGCTAATAAAACCACATCGCCTTTTTCTGAAAATTGTTGTGCTAGTTTTACTGCATCAGACATTTTATTGGTTTCAACAATATCATCTACTACATCGCCAAAAAAATCGATAATTTTCCGATTGTCTTTTCCAATACAAACAATGGCTTTCACTTTTTCTCTTACAAGTGGCATCAATTCGGCATAATCATTGCCTTTATCTTCGCCGCCCACAAGCCAAATGATAGGATTTTTGATGCTTTGAAGCGCAAAAAATACCGAATTGACATTGGTGGCCTTGCTGTCGTTGATGTATTGAACTTGATCCACTTTTTTTACGGGTTCCAATCGATGTTCTACCCCTTCAAAGTCAAACATGCTTTCTCTAATAGTTTTCTTTCTGATATTCAACATATTAGCCACAGCAGATGCTCCCATAGCATTTTTTAAATTGTGGTTTCCTTGCAAAGAAATTTCTTCAATACTCAACGAAAAATGATCGTTATCTAAATTTATGTTCATCATATTGTCTTTTATAAATGCACCGTTTTCAAATGTTTTGGTTAGCGAAAAAGGTATTAATTGTGCTTTGGTTGTATGTTTTGAAAGCCAGTTTTGAATGGCCAAATCATCGGCATCAAATATCAAGCAATCGGTTTTCGTTTGATTTTTGGTTATTCTAAATTTTGAAGCAATATAATTATCATAATTATAATCATATCGGTCCAAATGATCAGGACTTATATTCGTAATAATGGCAATATCTGGTCGATAATTTACAATGCCATCTAACTGAAAGCTACTTAACTCCAATACATAATAATCGAACTGATTTTCTGCAACTTGCCAAGCAAAACTTTTTCCAATATTGCCTGCCAATCCCACATTTAAACCTGCTTTTTTCAAAATATGGTAGGTTAGTAATGTGGTGGTGGTTTTACCGTTAGAGCCTGTAATTCCAATTGTTTTCGCATTTGTATAACCAATTGCAAATTCTATTTCAGAAACAATCAAAACATTTTTTTCTTTTAAAGCCTTAATAATTGGGGCTTTATCTGGTATTCCAGGACTCTTCATCACCACGTCGGCCTGTAGTACCTTGCTTTCTGTATGTCCGCCATCTTCAAAAGGAATTTTATTTATTATAAGTATTTCTTTGTAATTTTCTTTGATTTTACCAAAATCAGACAAAAAAACATCAAACCCTTTTTGCTTTCCTAATATAGCTGTACCAACACCGCTTTCACCGCCTCCTAAAATTACTAATTTTTTCATGATTTATATTTTTTTATATAAATTTACCTTAATTTTAGAGTAACAATCGACAAAGTAGCTAAAATGATGGCTACAACCCAAAATCGAGTTACAATTTTACTTTCATGATATCCTTTTTTCTGATAATGGTGATGCAATGGCGACATTAAAAAAATTCTACGCCCTTCGCCAAAACGTTTTTTGGTATATTTAAAATAACCAACCTGTAAGACTACAGAAAAATTTTCGGCTAAAAATATACCGCACAACAACGGAATTAACATCTCTTTTCTTACTGCGATTGCTAAAACTGCAATAATACCACCAATAGTTAAACTACCCGTGTCGCCCATAAACACCGAAGCTGGATAGGAATTGTACCATAAAAAACCAATTAATGCCCCCGCAAAAGCGGCTATAAAAACGGTCATTTCCCCAGATTCTGGTATGTACATGATATTCAAATAATTAGAAAAAATAATGTTTCCAGATACGAATGTAAACAAGCCTAAAGCAGTAACCGAAATGGCCGAGGTGCCTGCTGCCAACCCATCAATTCCATCTGTAAGATTGGCTCCATTTGAAACGGCTGTTATGATAAATATCACCACAGGAATAAATATGAGCCAAGCCCATTTTTGATATCCGTCTCCTAAAAAAGAAAGGATTTCTGCATAATCAAATTCGTTGTTTTTGAAAAACGGTATAGTAGTTGCAGTTGATTTTTCATAAACAGCCGCAGTTCTAACGTCGCTTTGTGTTGTGGAATAACTAATTTTGGGACTTTTAAAATCATTTCTAATGGTTACATTAGGATGAAAATACAATACTGACCCCACAATAAGACCTAGTCCTACTTGTCCTAAAACCTTGAATTTACCTTTCAACCCTTCTTTATCTTTTTTAAATATTTTGATATAATCATCTACAAAACCAATAGTTCCCATCCACAATGTTGTAACAATTAATAAAACTATATATATATTATTAAGTTTTGTGAATAATAACACGGGGATTAATGTAGCTAAAATGATAATCAGCCCGCCCATAGTAGGTGTTCCTGCTTTTTGTGTTTGACCTTCCAAGCCTAATTCTCTAACCGTTTCGCCTACTTGTTGATTTCTCAAAAAAGTAATAATTCTCTTGCCATAAATTGTAGAAAATACCAATGACACAATAAAGGCCAAAGCCGATCGAAAAGTAATATACTGAAATACTCCCGTTCCTGGTACGTTGAGTGTTTTATCTAAATATTCAAATAAATAATAAAGCATAGTTTTGTAGTTTAATTGGTTTTTAGTTTAAATTCTTCATTTATTTTAAAAATTCTGAGACTATTTTCATATCGTCAAAATCGTATTTAACACCCATAATTTCTTGATATGTTTCGTGTCCTTTGCCTGCAATAAGTATAATATCGCCAGGTTTTGCAAAATTACAAGCAGTTTTGATGGCTTGTTTTCTGTCTAAAATAGACATGAATTTATTAAAATGCTGTGGAGCCACCCCTTTTTCCATGGCTTCGATGATGCTTTGAGGGTCTTCTGTTCTTGGATTATCAGAAGTTATAAAAACGGTATCGCTCATTGCTGTAGCTATTTGGGCCATCAACGGGCGTTTGGTAGTATCCCTGTCGCCTCCACAACCTACAATTGTAAATAATTTTTCGTTTTTTGTACGAATATCGTTAATGGTTTTCAATACATTTTCCAAGGCATCGGGCGTGTGAGCATAATCTACAATGGCCGTTATTTGATTTGCCGAAATCATATATTGAAATCGTCCCGAAACACTTTCTAATTCAGACAGGATTCTTAATGTTTCCATTTTGTCTAAGCCCAAAGCGCTAGCAGTACCAAAAATGGCTAACACATTATAAGCATTAAAAGTACCTATCAAGCGTACCCATACTTCATTATCATTAATAGTAAGTAACAATCCAGCTAATTGATTTTCAAGTATTTGAGCTTTATAATCAGCCAAAGTTTTAAGAGAATAACTGCGTTTTTGGGCTTTGGTGTTTTGCAACATTACAGCACCATTTTTGTCATCGATATTCGTTAATGCAAATGCTTTTTGAGGCAAATGGTCAAAAAAGGCTTTCTTAACATCTCTATATTCTGCAAATGTTTGATGGTAATCCAAATGATCATGGGTCAAATTGGTAAAAACACCCCCTTCAAAGCACAGGCCCTCTGTACGTTTTTGATGGATACCGTGCGAACTTACCTCCATAAAACAGTGGGTAACACCCCGAGAAACCATTTCATGTAAATACTTATTGATCGTAATAGAATCTGGCGTGGTGTGTGTGGCTTTGTACTCCTGCTGATCGACCATAATTTTTACTGTTGAAAGCAAACCTACCTTATAACCAGCCTTTTGAAACAATTGGTATAATAAAGTTGCGATAGTGGTTTTGCCATTTGTGCCCGTAATACCAACTAATTTTAATTTTTCTGAAGGTTTTTCATAATAATTAGCCGCCATTATGGCCATGGCCTCATTAGTATCAGGCACTTTGATATAAGTAATATTTGAAACTAATTGATCAGGAAAAACATCGCATACAATAGCAATAGCCCCCATTTGAATGGCTTTGTCAATAAACGAATGCCCGTTTGACAAACTCCCTCTTATGGCTACAAACAAATCGTTTGCGGCTATTTTTCTTGAATCAAATTCTATTTGTTCAATTGACACCTCATCAACACCAATTAAACTGTCGATTTTTACATTTTCTAATATTTTATTTAACAATTTCATGACAATTCAAGTGTTATTGTGGTATTTTTTACAATTGCTGCTCCTGGTGCTATCGATTGATGTTTGACTTTTCCTACTCCTACTATTCGAACTTTAAGCCCCAAATTGCCCAACAATGCAACGGCATCCATACCAGGCATTCCTGCTAAATTTGGGATTTTTTTAGGTTTATTTTCTAATTTTTTAAAATATTTTTCGTAGCTATTGTTTTGTTTTTCAATAGGTTTGTCAATTGTTTTTACAGTATTGGTTATTGGTGCATCTGTAAATATTTTTTGAGCAATTCTTTTAAAAACAGGCCCCGCTACATCAGCTCCATAATAATTATTGCCTTTTGTATTGGGTTTATGAATAACCACTATACAAGAATACTTTGGGTTTTCGGCAGGAAAATAGCCCACAAACGACGAAGCATAATATTTATTTTGACCACCGTTTTTAGAATAATTAACTTGAGCCGTTCCTGTTTTGCCAGCCATCGAAAAATCCTTGGAATATAAGGCAGCAGCAGTCCCTTTTTTTACAACGTTTTGCAATAATACTTTTAAAATTTTTAATGTTTCGTCTGAACATATTTTAGGATTGATAATTTCCGTATCAAATTTTTTAATTGAGTTATCCCATTCTTTAATTTCTGACACAAACATTGGCTTGATCATTACACCATTGTTTGCCACTGCATTATAATAAGTTAAGGTTTGCAAAGGTGTAATAGACACGCCATATCCAAAAGCCATCCAAGGCAAAGACAAATGTGACCAACTTTTTTCGTTGGGTTGTGGCAAATAGGGTTTGCCTTCGCCTTGAAAAGGTAAGTTCAATTTTTTGTTCAATCCGTAGGCCAACAAATGGTCTATATATTGCCAAGGATTGTTCTTATAATTACTATAAACCGCTTGTACCATTACCGTATTGGACGACAATTCAAAACCCTCTGCCAGACTAATTTTACCGTACCCGCCCTCATGAGAATCTCTTACTTTTTTTCCTCTAAAACTAATTTCGCCTCCATGTGTGTCAAAAATTTTACTCGTATCTACTTTTTTATCTTCCAAAAGCGTCATCATATCAGCTAATTTATATGTAGAACCTGGCTCGTGCGATTCGGCAATAGCATAATTGATGCTTTCAAAATAACTGCCGTCCGAGGCTCTACCTAAATTTGAAATGGCTTTTACATGTCCCGTTTGGGTTTCCATAACCACTACACACCCGTGGTCTGCTTCATATAATTCCAATTGCTTGAGCAAGGCATGGTGGGCAATATCCTGAATATAAACATCTATAGTCGAAATGACATCATAGCCATCTACAGGGTCTATTTCATTGACATCTCTAATAGGTTTCCATTGACCTTTTGCTATTTTTTGTTTTAAAATTTTACCGTCTTTCCCGTTCAAATAATTCCCAAAAGCCCCTTCAATACCCACTTTCAACAGTTCACCATCATGGTCAAATCGTTGGTATCCAATGGTTCGTTCTGCAATTTCGCCAATGGGGTGTTCTCTTACTGTTTTTTGTTCTACAATGATACCTCCTTTATAAGCTCCCAATTCAAATAATGGAAATTTTTTAACCTTCATATAATCAGAAAAACTCAAATTTGAAGCCACCAACAAATACCTGTTTTTATCTGTTCGAGCATTGCGAAGCATGGTTTCTACATCGTTGCCATTTTTGTTGAGCAATCGAGCCAAAGCATCTGCAAGTCCTTTGACATTGGCCTCAAAAACAGTAGCTTTTGGAGCCAATGCATCAAAACGAATGGTATAATTAGGGATAGACGTGGCTAACAAACTGCCATCTGCCGAGTAAATATTGCCTTTATTGGCAGGAATTACAAACAATTTTACGGTTCTTTCCTTGGCCAATTCTCTATAGTAGCTGCCTTTGATCCATTGGATATAGAAAATTTTGTACACAATGCCTATTGATATCATCACGACCAATAAAGCAACTATGTACATTCTATTTCTAATATTTTTACCTTCTAATTCCATAATTTAGAAAAAAAACCTTTATCTTCTTGCTCTTCTACTTGAATTTTTACGGGTGGCACCGTTGCTGGAAAAATTTGTTTCTGCTCCATTTTTTTAGAAATGGTCGATTCCATTTTGAGTTTCATCAACTCCGAACGTCTATCTACAAACTCCGAACGCAACTCTTTTACCTCGTTTGACAAATCAATAATTTTAAAAACTTTTTGTTCAAATCGTTGTGTATTGGCAATCATAATTAAGGCCAATACAATTAAAAATGCAATAAAACGCCAATTTTTTGTAGCATTGGCATCTTCATTAATTAAAAATCGTGCTTTTAATATGCTATAAATTCCTTCGTTCATGTTGTTTTATTTTTTTTCTGCTATTCTCAATTTGGCACTTCTGGCCCTATTATTTTGTTTGATTTCCAAATAATCTGGAACAATTAATTTGCCAATACTTTTAAACGGCATACTGCTATTTCCAAAAAAATCTTTTTCGGGTTCGCCCTCAAATATGCCATTTTTCATAAATCGTTTAACCAGTCTGTCTTCCAACGAATGATACGAAATGATGCTCAATCGACCCGTTTGGGGTTTTAAGATTTCAAGTGATTGTTCTAAAAATTCTTTTAAAACTTCAATTTCTTGATTGACTTCAATTCGAATGGCTTGGTATATTTGTGCCAAAATCTTATGACTTTTATGACTTGGCAAAAATTTACTTAATACCTTTTTCAATTGCTCTGTGTTTTTTATGGGTTCAATGGCTCGAGCTTCTACAATCGTTTTGGCTAATATACCCGCATTCGTTAGCTCTCCATAAGTAGCAAAAAGCTGTTTCAAAGCATTTTCGGTATATTCATTTACAATTGTATATGCAGTTAAGTCGCTTTTTTGATTCATTCTCATGTCCAAAGTGGCATCAAAACGAGTAGAAAACCCTCTTTCTGGCACATCAAATTGATGAGACGAAACCCCTAAATCGCCTAAAATCCCATCTACTTCCTTGACACCATAAAAGCGTAAAAATCTTTTTATAAATTTAAAATTTTCGGGTATCAATGTCAAACGTTCATCATCAATGGCATTGGCCAACGCATCTTGATCTTGATCAAAAGCAAACAATTTCCCGTTTGGGCCTAGCCTATTTAAAATTTCTTTGGAATGACCGCCACCGCCAAAAGTGATGTCCACATAAATGCCGTTGGGCTTTATGTTGAGTCCGTCTATTGATGGATGAAGTAAAACAGGGTTATGATATTCCATTGATTATTCGTTTAAATTGCTCATTACTTCTTGTGCTAGTTTTGCAAAATCAGACACCGAATCGTCTATTGCTTTTTCGTACAAATCTTTATCCCATATCTCTATAATATTTACAGCAGAAGACAGTACAATCTCTTTTGAAAATTGACCAAAAACCAATAAATCCTTTGGAATAAGCAACCTGCCCAATCCATCGATGTCAATCATTTTGACACCTGCCGAAAAACGGCGAATAAAGTTATTGTTATCGGCACTAAACTTGTTTAATTTGTTGATTTTTTGCATCATTTTGTTAAATTCTGCCATAGGATACAACTCTAAACACGTTTGAAATACCGACCGTTTGAGTACAAATCCATCTGCAAGAGTGCTTGCCAATTGCTTTTTTAGGGCATTGGGCAAAATAATACGACCTTTGTTGTCGATTTTACACTCATACGTTCCGATAATGGACTCCACTTTTTTTGCAAATTAAAGATATTCAGCAAAATTAATAAAATAAAATCCACAAACCACCACATAAATACACTTTGTTAATAAGTTTTGACCCGTAACGCCACTTTTGCAACAAAATATGGTATTTTAACATTGCATTACGTGGGTTTGAATTGAGGCTGGCTCTTTTTAAACACCATTAAAAAACATAAATCAAAACTTTACATATTAAAATATTATAAAATTATACTTAAAACAGTGCTTTGCATTTTGAAATTGTGAATAAAAAATAGAAAAAAAATAATTTGAAAATTTTTATTTCTTAATAAAGTCTTATATTTGTGAAAATTGAAAATAAAGCACTTTTGAATGGAAGAACACTTTAAAAAAGAAGGAAGGTACCGTTTTTATGAAGCGGGTGAAGGAGCACCAATTGTTATTTTGCATGGTTTGATGGGCGGTTTGAGTAATTTTGATCAAGTAGCCCAGCATTTTTCAGCCAAAGGCTATCGTGTCATTATTCCAGAATTGCCTTTATATACTCAAAATTTGTTGAAAACAAATGTAAAAGCGTTTGCAAAATATGTGAAAGACTTTATCACTTTCAAAAAATTAGATCGGGTAATTTTATTAGGAAATTCTTTAGGAGGGCATATTGCTTTGTATCATACAAAAATGTATCCCGAAAAAGTGGCTGGGCTTGTCATTACAGGAAGTTCAGGACTTTATGAAAGTGCTATGGGCGATAGTTATCCAAAACGTGGCGACTATGAGTATATTCAAAAAAAGGCCGAAGCTGTTTTTTATGACCCAAAAATAGCCACCAAAGAAATTGTAGATGAAGTATTTGCCGTTGTAAACGATCGTATCAAAGTGATCAAAACCCTTACGATTGCCAAAAGTGCCATCAGACACAATATGGCAAAAGACTTGCCAAAAATGCACGTAAAAACCTGCTTGATTTGGGGCAAAAATGATGCCGTTACACCACCAAGTGTAGCCGAAGAGTTTCATAAACTAATGCCAAACGCCTCTTTGTATTGGATAGACAAATGTGGACATGCAGCCATGATGGAACACCCACAAGAGTTTAACGAAATTGTAGAAAAATGGTTGATTGAAAATCATTTGTAAAAAATATCAACATATCAATATAAAAAATCCCTTTCAATATCAGAAAGGGATTTTTTATTAATTTAGTTTGAAATTGACTTGTAGTTTTTCTAACTCACTCAATAAGTTGCTCGAAATATTGATTTTTATTTTGCGGCTATTCATGTCTAATTTTGTTATTACTTTAACCTCTTCTACTTCTTTGGTTGTAGTAGTTTTTGTAGGAATCAATATAACATCATCGTCATCTGCTGCTTCGTCTTCTACAACCACCTCGTCATCATCTGTGGTATCTAAATTATCTGAAGCTACTTCTACTATAGTTTTGACGGTTTCCATTTCTAATACTTCAAAAGCAATCGTATTGTCGCCTTGATTATTTTGAATGATTTGCCACAAACTTTGAATAATTTTTTCGTTTAATTCTTTGATATTCAAATATATAATGATTTTTTTTGCAAAACTCGACAATACATCTTGAAGGTATTGAACGGCCAAAAACTGGATTCGAGGTTCGGCTTTTGCACCTGTTTCTTTGTTGGTCCAACCTTCTTTTACTGAAATTTTGATAAATGTAAAATTGTTTGGAATAAAAAAATGTCTGAATTTTAGATATTCTTCGCCAAAAATTTTAAACTCGTAACTGTCGTCATACCCTTCTAACGAAAAAATGCCCCAACCCTTTCCGTTTTTGGTGGTTTTGTGTTGCACATTGGTAATAATGCCGCCAAAAGTAAGTTGCTTGTTAAGATGCTGGTCTAAATTTCGTAGGGTTTCAAACTTTGAATTACAAAAATATTGCATTTCAAATTTAAAATCGTCCAGCGGATGTCCCGAAATATAAATACCCACTACATCTTTTTCTTTAGCTAATTTTTCCATTGTACTCCAATCTTCACACGTTGGTATAGCAGGTTCTGCAATAGCCATATCGCTAGAATCGCCAAAAAGACTTACTTGAGAAGCATTTTCGTTGTCTTGTGCTTTGGCACCAAATCGGATGGCTTTTTCATAAAATGCTACACCATCGCCTTCGTCTTGAAAATACTGTGCTCGAGTAACCCCTTCAAAAGAATCGAATCCGCCAGAAAGTGCTAGGTTTTCAAAAGCTTTTTTGTTTGCAGCCCTCAAATCAATTCTTTTGGCTAAATCAAAAATAGATTTGTAACGGCCTTTTTTTCTGTTTTCGACTATGGTTTGAACGGCATTCATGCCTACCCCTTTTATGGCTCCCATGCCAAAACGGATGGCATAATTTTCGTTTACTGTAAATTTATAAAAACTTTCATTTACATCGGGTCCTAAAACTTGAAGCCCCATTCGCTTACACTCTTCCATAAAAAACGAAACCTGTTTGATGTCGTTCATGTTATTAGACAGTACTGCGGCCATATATTCTGCAGGATAATTGGCTTTCAAGTATGCCGTTTGATAAGCCACCCAAGCATAGCAAGTAGAGTGCGATTTGTTGAAAGCATATTCGGCAAAGGCTTTCCAGTCGTTCCAAATTTTTTCTAGTTTGTCTTTCGCATGCCCTTTTGCCATGGCTTGGCTGATGAATTTAGGTTCCATTTTGGCCAAAACATCAATCATTTTTTTTCCCATAGCCTTTCTCAATACATCGGCATCCCCCTTTGAAAAGTCGGCCAATTTTTGAGACAAAAGCATTACTTGCTCCTGATATACCGTGATTCCATAAGTATCTTTGAGCAACTCTTCGCAGTCGTCCAAATCATATACAATAGGTTCTTCGCCATTTTTACGCTTGATAAAACTGGGTATGTAAGCAATTGGGCCTGGTCTATACAAGGCGTTCATGGCAATCAAATCGGGAAAAACGGTTGGTTTTAATTCCTTCATGTATTTTTGCATACCAGGACTTTCATATTGAAAAATACCAACAGTTTCGCCTCTTTGAAATAATTCATACGTTTTCAAATCATCTATAGGAAAATCATCAGGATTAATGTCTTTTCCTGTTCGATATTTGATTAATTTTACGGTATCTTTTATTAAAGTAAGGGTTTTCAAACCCAAGAAATCCATTTTGAGCAAGCCAGCACTTTCTACAACCGAGTTATCAAATTGAGTTACATACAAATCAGAATCTTTGGCTGTAGAAACGGGTACAAAATTTGTAATATCGTCTGGTGTAATAATAACCCCACAAGCATGTATTCCTGTGTTTCGAAGGTTACCTTCCAAAATTTTAGCCTGTTGAATGGTTTCGCCACCCAAATCGTTGTTATTGGATAGACCAATAAGCTCTTTGATTTTGTCAAACTCTTCTGGTCGAAGTGCTTTTTTGATGGCCGCTTCGTCTTCCTTTAAAAAGCGAGCCAAATTCCATTTTGATGGCATCATGCCTGGAATTAGTTTGGCAATTTTATCGGCTTCAAACAAGGGCAAATCCAATACTCGTGCCGTGTCTCGAATGGCCGATTTGGTTGCCATTTTTCCGTAAGTAATAATTTGAGCTACTTGTTTTGAACCGTATTTTTTGATTACATAGTCCATCACGCTGCTGCGGCCTTCGTCGTCAAAATCGATATCAATATCGGGCAACGACACACGATCGGGGTTTAGGAAACGTTCAAAAAGTAAGTTGTATTTGAGTGGGTCGATATTGGTAATTTTTAAGCAATAAGCCACAACCGACCCAGCTGCCGACCCCCTTCCTGGACCAACAGAAACCCCCATTTCTCGAGCTGCTGCGATAAAATCCTGAACAATCAAAAAATAACCTGGATAACCCGAATTTTCTATTGTCATAAGTTCAAAATCGAGTCTATCTCGAACCTCATCGGTAATTTCGGCATACCTTAATTTGGCTCCTTCATAAGTAAGGTGCCTCAAATATTGGTTTTCGCCCCTTTTACCTCCATCCATTTGATCTTCTGGCACCAAAAACGCTGTTGGAATTTCAAACTTTGGCAACAATACTTCTCTGGCCAGATTGTATATTTCTATCTTGTCAACTATTTCCTGAATATTTGCAATAGCTTCAGGCAAATCTGCAAACAATTTTTTCATTTCGTCCGAAGACTTAAAATAATATTCTTGGTTGGGTAACCCAAATCGATAGCCCCTACCCCTTCCAATTGGCGAAGATTGTTTTTCGCCATCACGCACACACAATAAAATATCGTGTGCATTGGCATTTTCTTTTTCTATATAAAAGGTGTTGTTTGTAGCAACTAGTTTGATGTCGTGTTTACGAGCTAGTTTGATTAGGGTTACGTTGACTCTATTTTCGTCTTCTTGATGGTGCCGCATCAATTCGACATACAAATCGTTTTGAAACTCGTTTTTCCACCAAATTAGGGCCTCTTCTGCTTGGTTTTCGCCCACATTCAAAATTTTGCTTGGCACTTCGCCATATAAATTTCCTGTCAATACAATTAGGTCTTCTTTGTATTTTTGAATCAATTTTTTATCAATTCGAGGCACGTAATAAAAACCCTCTGTAAATGCAATAGACGATAATTTGGCTAAATTGTGATAGCCTTTTTTATTTTTGGCCAATAACACTATTTGAAAACCATTGTCTTTGACACTTTTGTTTAGATGGTCATCGCACACATAAAATTCGCATCCTACAATAGGTTTCATGATAACCTCTGTTGGCATTTCGCCATTTTCGAGAGCCGCTTTATTTTTGCTTTCGGCTGATTTATTATGTGCCAAAATATCTCTTACAAAATGAAAAGCCCCCATCAAATTATTATGGTCTGTCATGGCTACTGCGGGCATTTTTTGGGCTGCAGCCGCTTTGACAAGTGCAGGTATGCTAATAGTAGATTGCAAAACCGAAAATTGGGTATGATTGTGCAAATGAACAAACGGGATGTCGGCTAAAATTTTGGTGTTTTCAGACAGGGTTTGTTTAGAAACTACTTGAGCTTTTGTTCCTCCTTGTGCCTGTCTAATGGCTTCCGATGCTTCTTTTAAATTAAGGTGTTTGAGTCCAAGCGCTGCAATTTCGGTCGTATTATAATTTTGAAAATCTCGAAAATAGCCTACTTCAACTTCGAGCTCTTCTTTGGTAAAAATTTCCCTACGGATTAATTCAAAAAAACAACGGGCAGTAGCCTCCACATCGGCAGTTGCATTGTGTGCTTCGCCAAAAGGTGTTTGAAATAAATATTGGTGCAACTCTGTTAAAGTGGGCAACTTGAACTTGCCGCCACGGCCTCCTGGAAGTTTGAGTAATGCTGCGGTGGTTTCGGTACAAGTGTCTAAAATTGGCATACTACTCATTGGCGAGGTGATACCTGCACGATAAAATTCGCAACCCATAATATTGACATCAAAACCTAGATTTTGACCAACAATAAACTGGGCTTTGCTTAAAGCAACATTAAAATGTTCAAGCACAACAGCAAGAGGCACCCCTTGTTGTTGGGCTAAAGCTGTTGAAATTCCATGCACTTTTTCGGCATCATACGGAATGTCAAAACCGTCTGGAGCTATCAAAAAATCTTGGTGTTCGAGTATTTTACCCATCTCGTCATGCAATTGCCATGCTATTTGAACGCATCTTGGCCAATTGTCTGTATCAGAAATTGGTGCTCCCCAACGCTTTGGTAAACCAGTTGTTTCAGTATCGAAAATTAAATACATAGCTAAATTGTTGATTTTGAATGATAAAAAAGTTTTTCTTTTTTGGAAAATAGGTTTTCAAAAATAGTGTTTTTTTGTTGGTTTGAAACTAAATTATGACAAATTGTTTCATTAAAAATGATTTGCTCATCAACAGACTATCGATCTATAGATTCAAACTAGCCCCAGGTGTAATTTCCATTATGTTTATAATTTACAATACACTAATTATTTGTCTCAACTCAATAAATTTTATCCAAAGTAAAAGATTTTTTTTTATAAATTTACATTTTATTTATATGCAAAAAAAGAAAGTAATACTACTAATTTCATTTCTCTTACTAAAATTTCATATTTTATTAGGACAGAATAGTTATAAAGTAGAATCCATAAAACCTACAGACGAATTACTTTCAAATACTATTTTTTCAACTATAAAAATTAATAACTATTTATATATTTCTACGCAACGAGGAATTTCACTATTCGACGGATATAAATTTACAAATAACAGTTACACTAAAAATGTTTCAAACAATTTACTTTTTTCAAACAAACAAATCTATTTTTTTGAAGATGGAGTAGGTATTCAAAAAATGAATTCGATATATAGTAAACCTACAAAATTAGTACCTATTAATTTTCAAGATAGTAATCCGAATAATAATCAATATGATTATTTATACATAGATCATGACAAAAAAATTTGGTTTTCAGAAATTAATTATATCCTTTTTTTAAATCAAAAAACCAATAAAATACACACTTTTTTAATAGATAAAAATAGAACAAATACTATTATAAAAACCGCTCATTTTGAACCTAATAAAAACGAGGTTTGGATTAGTTGCCATAAAGGCGTTTTCATTTGGAATAACACAACCGAAAGTTTAAAAAAGCATCCAAATCAAGTATTAAATAAAAATATACTTTCTTCAATTTTAATAAACAATATGGCTTATTTCCTTACATCTGAAGGAGATTTAATAGAATATAACATAGATACAAACATAGCGAATTGTATCAAAATTAGTAAAACATCCAATTATTATTCAATTGCTACATCAATTTCTAATAATCAAGAAATTATTTTGTATGGTTCAAACGAGATTTTGAGTTATAATTTTCAAACAAAAGAAAGGAACATTATCTATAATTCAAATTATTTTATCAATCATGTTTATTTTGATAAAGAAACCAAGCAAATTTGGGTTTCAACAATTAATGGTTTGATCAAATTGAATAACAATTACAATGCAATTGAAAATCTTATTATTCCAAATGACAACCTAAAAACAATAAATACAATAGAAGAAGACCCAAACGGAAATATTTGGTTTAGCAACCAATCGAACATCATTTATTTATACAAAAATAAAGTTTATAATACATTTTTATTACCCAAAAATACCATTTGCAATACTATTTTATACAAAAAAACCAACTTGATTATTGCAACCAATACAGGTATTTTTTTATTAAAAAATAATTTATTTAAAAAAATAATTACTACTAAATACAATGTAAAAAAGATTGAACTTGACGATAAAAACCAGCTATGGCTTATGCCTGAAAAGGGTAAAATAGAAGTATTTGATTTTATTTCGTTGCATAAAAAAAATGATTTTGTTAAAAACGATACCAATTTTGGTATTGATAATACTTTTAATGACATTACAGAAGATAATAAAGGAAAAATTTGGTTAGCAAGCTGGACTCCAAAAGGCTTTGGTATCTGGTTTTTTAATGAAGAAAGCCATTCATTTGTGCAAATTAACGATTTAAAACAATTTTCGAGTTACTTACTTAGGAGCTACAATTAATTTCCATCCTACCCATTCGTGATTTATCATTCTTTTTATTAGATTATCAAAAATTGTTTCTTTATATATTGATCTATTTAATCGATAAAAATATTCGTTTAAATATTTTTGTAAATGATGTTTACTAACGTGAGTTTGTATTGTTCGTAATCCAGATTTTAGTTGTTGAATGATGTTGTTAATTTGTTTGAAATTTACCGTAGGTTGGCTTATTTCTTGTTTTAAATTTG
>NZ_MUGT01000036.1 GCF_002217205.1 Flavobacterium branchiophilum NBRC 15030 = ATCC 35035
GTAAGTAACTCGAAAAATTTAAAAGTTCTTCTAAACTAACTTCTAAAGCATTTGCAATTTTTAATAGAGTAATTATGGTTGGATTTCTTTTGCCTGCTTCAATAGTATTATAATTGCTTTTTTCAAAACCACAACGATAAGCAATTTCAGTCTGACTAATTTTTTTTAATTTTCGTATATGTTTTATATGGTTTCCTAAAGAAACTAAAAATTCTATATCGCTATTTTGTAATTTGTCATTCACGGTGCGATATTCTGAATATTAAAATAAAAAAAGTTATTATATATTATAACTTTTAAAATAATTTGTCTATATTTGCAATACAATTAGTTGCTATTAATCATAAAAAGTCTTTAATTGTTAAAAAAAACATCATTCATACACTATATTTGAATAAAATGAATTACTTTTAAGCAAATAAACAAAATCAAAAATTTATGAAAAAATCATTTTTATTAAAAGGACTTACAATACTTTTATTACTAACCCTTTTTGGGTGTACCACCAATGAATACTACACAACTGCACCTACAGAAAACATAGGCAAAACAAACGTGTATATTGAAGGTAACCTTACCGATGCCGAATGTGCCGCAAAACTAAAAGCCGAAGTAGGAACGCTTACAGAGAATATTTATATTGGAAGTGCATTAAGACCACTAAATAATGTTACAATTTTAGAATTGGATATACCCACAAATGTTAGAAATATCGATTTTAGTGGATTTTATAACAATTTAAAAACTATAAAGATTAAAGGACATGGTGCAATGCCTGAAAGTTATTTAAAGTTTTATTCAGGTATAAAAACTGAAAATATACTTATTGAAGGCATAACTGAATTATTTGATGTTGATTTACTTTTTCATTCTGAAATAGAACAACCAGCAACCTTAATTTGCAATAATTTAGAATATGTACACAGAAATTTTCAAGCTGGAGGAGGTTACTCAGGAGGAATCATAGCTAACAACCTTGTTTGTAATGATTTAAAGTACATTAATCCTAATGCAACTTATACTAGTTCATACATAGGTATAATTGGTGTTTTTAATACTTTAAGCTTCAATAGTTTAAAAAAAGTAGATAGTTTAAAACTTGAATTAGGAGGTGGTGGAATAGTAACAGATATTATGTTTCCTGCTTTAGAACAATCTAGAGGAATTGGAGTTAATACAATGTATAATAATTATCAAATAGGTTTAAATTCAATTAGCTTTCCACTAATAACGGAACTTAGTACTTTAATTATTTCAGATAATTTTGTAGCAACTGTAAATTTGCCTGCATTAACAAAATGTATAAATATTAATTTAAAAGATGAGGTATTACCAGCGACCGTCATTAATATTCCAAATTTGAATAATTGTACATCATATAAATCTAATATTAAATTGACATCAGAAGGAGTAAATGCAGTATTAAATAGATTTTTAACTATGCAGCCAGTTAGTGGTAAAACAATAAATCTATTAAATGAAGTAGCTCCAACTGGACAAGGACTTATCGATAAGCAAACACTAATCACACAAGGAAATCAAGTGTGGTCTAACTAATTAATAACTAAATAATTATACATTATGCAAAAACTTAATTCTTTTCTATTCATTATGCTATTGTTAGCATTAAGCAACTTTTCATTTGGTCAACAGAACCCAAAAACTTACATAATAGGTAGTACTTTATCAACCGGAGATGGTTCTATTCAAGATCAAGAAGATACTTGTTATCCTGCCACTCCTGCTTCTATTAGACCTATAGTCGTTGGTATTTCAAATCAATATGATACTAATATAAACAACAACAGTTATTTAGTTAGTACTAATAATGCAGATTATGGAGATATCATATTAAAGGCTTATAAAAGAGGCTTCCGTCATTTCTACTTCCAAGAGGGCTTGTATGTGGTAAGCACACCTATTAACTTAAACGGCTTAAACGGCATTACCATAGAAGGAGCTGGTGCAAGAACCACTTTTAAAGCTGGTAGCACCACTTTAGAAGCTATTTTTAAAATATCAAACAACTACAACAGTAAAATCATGAATCTTAATATGGATTTAAAAACTACTTTAAATTGTGGTGCTCCCACAGATGCTGCTGATGCCAACACAGGTATCAAAATAGGGGGTCAAGTGGGGCGTTGTTTGTTCGAGGGGTTATTTTTTAGGTCATACATTGGTGCTGATAATGCATCTATGGTTTCTAATTCTCCAATATTAATAGAACTTGCTTCAGGTCAAGAATCAGACTGGAACACGTTTAATAATATTCATTTTCAACGCTGTAAAGGAGGTATTGTATTAGATATTAACGGTGGTATTTTTAACAGCAATGTTTTTTCTAATATTCACTTAGAACATTTTTTAGTAGGCATAGATTTTCAAGGTTCTGGCGGGCAAATAGAGGGTAATTTATTCACAAATATCGATGCTCAAGCTAGTAAAGTTGCAGAGGGTTTAAAAGTTAGAACTTTAGATGTAATAAAAAATGTTAGAGGTGCTAATAATGTGTTTAACAATATACAAGTATCAGACTATGAACCTTGTATTCCAGATGCGACCGGAAATATCCCTACAAACTGTGCAGGTTCCGCAGTATATGGCTATGTTGTTAGTTTAACAGATGCGGCATCAAGGACTACAATAGCTTACAGTGAAATTGAAGGAAGAACAAATAACAATTCTTCTGAAGAAAAAGCAGGCTGGTATAACGACCAAGGGAAAGGTACTAATTTTGTAGGTAACGCAAGTACCGATAGAAAAACAGATTATATAGTAAAAGATATAAATGATTTGTATTATGAAGGTAAAATTGAAGCAGGTAAAACTAAAGAAGAACTTCAAAATAGTAGTAAATTTAACTTTCTAGCATACAAAAATTTCAATAGAGTTCAAATTACTAATGATCCTTTTTCTACAGAAGGTTCGGGTATTAATATGTTTACAAATTCTAGGTTTACTATAAATAATTACAAGTCAATAGACATCGGAAATAGAGGAGCTGCTGGTGCGTATAATGTTGATAAAGCATCAAATCTTAGTATTTATGGAAACATATCTTGGAGTACCCATAATAGTATGTCATTAGATGGTGCCACAACTGGTACGGGTTTACCTCCAGCTAGTACAAATACTCATGCAAAAAAATATGTGATAACTAATGCGGATACCACAGGCGCTTTTCAATGGACAAAGATTGGAGATTTAACATGGAACCACATCGCCATAAAAAACATCAAATTAGATGGTTTTGCCATTACAAACAATAGCAATGCAACACCAGCTACAAACACCGATGCCGGTTTACGTTTAGACAATGGTCTAGCCCCCTATAA
>NZ_MUGT01000037.1 GCF_002217205.1 Flavobacterium branchiophilum NBRC 15030 = ATCC 35035
TAGGAAATGACACATCTGACAATGCAAGTGCAATTAGTAAAGTTGAAGTATTAGGCGAATTTGTATCTTCACACGATGGAAAGAATCAAATTTATGCAAAAAATGGTAGAACAATTATAGGTAATATAAACCCAAATCTTTTAACTCAAATCAACACGCAAGACCCAAACACGGATTACAAACTCATCGTAAACGGCAAAGTGCGTGTACGCAACGAAGTATATGTCAAGGAAGCAGGACTAACTTGGCCCGACTACGTTTTTGCAAACGATTACAAACTCATGCCACTACAACAAGTAGCACAACACATACAAGAAAAAGGCCACTTGCCTAACATGCCAAGCGCTACCGAGGTATCAAAATAGGTACACAAGTGGGGCGTTGTTTGTTCGAGGGTATTTATTCTTAATCAATATTAAAAATTTAAAAGTTCTTCTAAACTAACTTCTAAAGCATTTGCAATTTTTAATAGAGTAATTATGGTTGGATTTCTTTTGCCTGCTTCAATAGTATTATAATTGCTTTTATCAAAACCACAACGATAAGCAATTTCAGTCTGACTAATTTTTTTTAATTTTCGTATATGTTTTATATGGTTTCCTAAAGAAACTAAAAATTCTATATCGCTATTTTGTAATTTGTCATTCACGGTGCGATATTCTGAATATTAAAATAAAAAAAGTTATTATATATTATAACTTTTAAAATAATTTGTCTATATTTGCAACACAATTATTTGCTATTAAACATAAAAAGTCTTTAATTGTTAAAAAAAACATCATTCATACACTATATTTGAATAAAATGAATTACTTTTAAGCAAATAAACAAAATCAAAAATTTATGAAAAAATCATTTTTATTAAAAGGACTTACAATACTTTTATTACTAACCCTTTTTGGGTGTACCACCAATGAATACTACACAACTGCACCTACAGAAAACATAGGCAAAAC
>NZ_MUGT01000038.1 GCF_002217205.1 Flavobacterium branchiophilum NBRC 15030 = ATCC 35035
TTGCGTAAGATGAGTTAATAATTTTTCCTGGCACAATAATCACCTTGTTTGGCGTTTTTCCGTCCAATTGACGTTGCGTTCTTTCATCAGCCATAACAATTTCCTCGATATGTTCTTTGGTTAAATATAATAACGACAGACTTTATTGAAATTAATCTTCTAAAAGATCAATCTTTTTATTATATTCTATTCTACATAGTTGTTTTTTAAAATAACTTGCAATAGAGAAAGCTTTGTTTTGTTTGTCATATTTTGCTTTTTCATCGCTTATCATTTCATGAATAAAATCATTTACTTTTGTATATTCCAAATCAAAATTTTGAGTTAATCCTTTGTCTTTTATTTCATTATAAATTCCATAAGCAATTAATTCATCAGAATATGGTAAATGAATATATTTTGAATAATTTGGGTTATTTATATTTTCTTTTCTTTTTTTTGAAATAAAGTCATAAATATAATAGGATTGTAGCAATTGTTTATAAATTAAGGAATCTTTACTTCCATTAAACAAATAATGTAATGGATGATTCGATAATTTACTTGCATCATAAATATCCTCTAATATACTAGAAATACTATTTTTTGCAATATCCGGCTTTCCATAAAAAGTGGCATACCAAAATTTCAAAACCGTTTCATTTGGAATTGATTTTTTTAGCCAAATATCACTGTTATTAAAATTTTCCCCTCTTTTAGTTAAATAATTTATTTCGTTATTTTTAAATAATTCTTTAGTAATAGGGTTAAAATCTTCATTAGAAATTTTATCTTTAAAATTTATAGGTGTTTGCGTATTTGTTGCATCTGTAATTAAATCTACTAGTTCTTTTTCTGTAGATTCATAAATTCTAATATTCACAAAAATGCGATTTAATTTTTCAGGATCTTTTTTAAAAAAATCATAAATCACTCTTGATGTTTGTAATTCGTTCACAATTAATGGGTTCCTAACTTGAACGACATATTCTCCAAGTTGCGTATTGGCTGGAATATTTAATTTTTCGCATAAAAGTGTCAAACCGTTATTCAAAAATGGAAAATAGTACTTAATTGAAGGATCATTCAACGTGGCCAACATTTTTTGGTTGGCTTTAGTTTTTGAACCTAGAAAACTTCTTATGTTTTCAGAATATAAAGTATCTAAAGTCCCATTTAAATTCACCTCTTTTTCTATTAATTTGCACAATTCTAAAGCTTCTATTCTGAAATTTAAAGCCTTGACATTATTGATAACATAAGAATACAAAGCTTGATTGTCGCCTTCTATAACATTTGATTTTACTGGATTAAATGTAAAATCAATTGTTTTTCTTCGACTACTTGAGTCGCTTATTCTAACAACTTTTTCATATAAATCATCAGAATCTATGATTTCAAAATTATTTTCTTTGTGATAATGTTTGGATAGTTGTTCATTAGAAGTTTGTTTATCTAAAGCATTTCCATTGTATAAAAAATACAATTGATGTTTTATTATAACCCCTTTTTTTGTCAAATCTTTATATTCTTCTATTTTTGAAGACAGATCTTTTGAGTTTGGTAAAACATTTCCTTTTAAAAATAATTCTTCAAAATTGTCTCTGAACTTGTCCAATTTTCCTTGTTCCAGTTTTTTTGAATTTTTGCATTGAAAAACATACATTGTACATTGCAATCCATTCTCTTCAAAATAAATACCGTCAATTCCTCCATCTTGACTAGAACTTTTATTGTTTTCAGGATTAATTATCAAAATTTCATTATATACTTCTTCAAACGATTTATCTAATATTACAGCTATTGAAAATACTTCAAAAGCATCATCATTAGAAATCATAAATTGTTTAGAAATTCTTTCTAAATAGCCTTGAATAAATAAATCTTTCATGTTTTTTCGTTTAGCCCACTAAATTAATAATTTTCCCTGGAACAATAATCACTTTGTTTGGCGTTTTTCCGTCCAATTGACGTTGGGTTCTTTCGTCTGCCATTACGATTTCCTCGATTTGTTGTTTGGTTAAATCCAAAGGCAATTTCAAGGTAAAACGCATTTTTCCGTTGAAAGAAACAGGATATTCTTTTTCTGATTCTACCAAATATTTTGCTTCAAATTTTGGAAAAGCAACTTTTGAAATCGAACCTTCATGCCCCAATACCGACCATAATTCTTCGGCAATATGCGGTGCATAAGGTGAAATCAATACGGCTAAAGGTTCCAAAATGGCACGATGGTTGCATTTTTGTTGCGAAAGTTCGTTTACACAAATCATAAACTGCGAAACAGAGGTGTTGAAAGAGAAATTCTCGATATCTTCAGTTACTTTTTTGATGGTTTTGTGCAATGTTTTATAAGCCTCCCCCAACCCCTCCGAAGGAGTGGAGTTGTCCACGTAAAACGAATCGTTTTCACCCGAATGATATAATTTCCACAATTTTTTCAAAAACCCATAAACTCCCGAAATTCCTGCGGTGTTCCATGGTTTGGCTTGTTCCAATGGACCCAAAAACATTTCATACAATCGCAAAGTATCAGCACCATATTCATTGCAAATATCATCGGGATTGACGACGTTTCTCCATCTTTTTGACATTTTTCCTATTTCTGATTTTGTTTGAAATTTGAAATTAATATCAACATTAATATCTGAATCTGAATTTATATGACTATAATTTATTATTTTTTCATTTTCAAAATTATAAAAGGAATATTCAATTGCATTTTCACATATTAGGTATCCCTCATTAGTAACAAATACTGAGTTTTGAAATTCTTTATTTTCAAAAATAAACTTTTTTAACCCTGTAATATTTAGATGAGATTTGTCACTCCCTAAATTATTAACCAAATCAGAAGGTATATTTATAGGTGCGAGGTCTTTTATTTCTAGGGACTTATAATCCGATGATCTAAAAATATTATAAACTTTATCTTCGGATAAAGGAATAATTTTGTTTTTCCCATAATGAGTAAAAGAAATTCCTTTAGTTTTTTCTAAATATATTGATTCTACAAACCCTTGAATCATCCCCTGATTAATCAATTTTTTAAACGGTTCTTCGGTTGGTGCAAAGCCTTTGTCTTTCAAAAATTTGTTCCAAAAACGGGAGTACAACAAATGTCCTGTGGCATGTTCGCTTCCGCCAATGTATAAATCCACGTTTTCCCAATATTTCAAGGCATCTTCGCTAGCAAATTCGCTTTCATTATGGGCATCCATATAACGCATCCAATACCAAGACGAACCCGCCCAACCTGGCATGGTATTCAATTCCAAAGGAAATATCTTTTGATTATCTATCAACTCACAACTAACAACCATCAACTTTTCTATGTCCCACGCCCAATTTGTAGCATTTCCCAATGGCGGTTGCCCATCTTCGGTTGGGAGGTATTTTTCTACTTCGGGCAAAACGATGGGCAAGTGTTTTTTGTCTATCATTTGCGGTAAGCCATTTACATAATACACCGGGAAAGGCTCTCCCCAATATCTTTGTCGAGAAAAAACGGCATCTCGCAAACGATAATTGACTTTGGCTTTTCCTGAGCCGATAGCTTCTAATGCTTCTATAACTTTTTTAGTCGCTTCTTTATAGCCAAGTCCATCTAAAAAATCGGAATTTTTTAAAACAAAACCTTCTTTTTTTCCAAAAGCTTCCCCTTTGATGCAATCGTCTGAAGCATCAATTTCTCCATTTGGGCTTATTGGGCTGATAATATTTTTAATTGCTGGCATTCCATTCTGACCTTTAAAGAAATTGGCAAACGCATAATCTCTTTCATCGCCACAAGGTACTGCCATTACGGCTCCCGTTCCGTAGCCTGCCAACACATAATCGCCAATCCAAACAGGTATTGGTTCTTGGGTGAATGGATGTTCGGCATAAGCTCCTGTAAACACACCCGAAATGGTTTTCACATCGGCCATTCTTTCGCGTTCTGAACGTTTAGCGGTTTTTTCGATATAATCTTCAACTGCTTGTTTTTGCTCTGGAGTCGTAATTTGTGCCACCAACTCATGCTCCGGAGCTAAGGTCATGAAAGTAACTCCGAAAATGGTGTCGGGGCGGGTGGTGAAGACTTCAATTGACCTCACCCCCAACCCCTCTCCAGAGGAGAGGGGAGCTGAACCGGAATCAGACGCTCTATTGTTTAACGCTGTTTTTATGGTATTTAAAACAGTGTTTAAATCGTTTTCAACCTCTTGATTGGTGAATCGAATTACTTTATAAAAATATTTTTGCTCTAAAAGTAACGTTCTTTCTTCATCTTTTTCTTTTTGCTCCAAATCATTATGATATCCTCCATCTACTTCAATGATTAGTTTTTTGTCCAAACAAACAAAATCAACAATAAAATTGCCAATATAATGTTGCCTTCTTATTTTATGTCCTAGTTTTGAATTTCTAACTTCTTGCCACAAAATACCTTCTGCATTAGTAAACTGCTTTCTGTTATTTCGAGCATTAGCAACTAGTTCTTTAGCATACAATGGATTAGCAGATAAATAATGTTTTTGTGGGGTTTCGCCCCCCTCTCCTCTGGAGAGGGGTTGGGGGTGAGGTATATAATCTCCCTCTCGATCTGGGGGGAGGACTTTAAATTTCACCATCGCACCCACTGATTTTCCAATCCAGTTGCGTTGTGATTCTTTGATCGATTCGCTCCAGTCGATGGTGTCTAGTCCTTGCAGTAATCGCTCGGCGTAAGCTGAAATCCGCATGCTCCATTGGGTCATTTTTTTGCGAATTACAGGATGCCCGCCACGTTCGGAAACGCCATTTACTATTTCGTCGTTTGCCAAAACCGTGCCTAAAGCAGGACACCAATTCACTTCGGTTTCTGCCAAATAAGTCAAGCGGTATTGCAACAAGATTTTTTGTTGCTCTTCCGTTGAAAATGCTTGCCATTCTTCGGCAGAAAAAGAGGCAATGTTGTCATCACAAACCGCATTCACTGTCGCATTTCCTTCTTTTTCAAATAGAGAAATTAAAGTAGAAATGTCTTCGGCTTTATCGGTGTTTTTGTTGTACCAAGATTCAAATAATTGGATAAAAATCCATTGGGTATGTTTGTAATAGTCTGGATTTGAAGTTCGTACTTCTCTGCTCCAATCAAACGAAAAACCAATTTTGTCTAGTTGTTCTCTGTATCGAGCAATGTTTTCTTTGGTCGTTTTTTCAGGGTGTTGCCCGGTTTGAATGGCATATTGTTCTGCAGGAAGTCCAAACGAATCATAGCCTTGCGGGTGCAACACATTAAAACCTTGGTGGCGTTTGTATCGTGCCACAATATCTGAGGCAATATACCCCAGCGGATGCCCCACATGCAAACCTGCTCCCGATGGATAAGGAAACATATCTAGAACGTAATATTTTGGTTGTTGGTTGTTCAATGATGGTTGTTGCGCAGCAAAAGTTTGATGTTCTGCCCAATATTTTTGCCATTTGGCTTCAATTTCGTTTGGATTGTATTTCATAGTATTGTTTTGTGTTACTCTTGGGTAACGTTTTTTTTTGATGTTATGATAAAATTTTGCTGACAAGTCAAAACTCAATTTTATAGCATGAGTTCGAAGCCATCATGGCATCTTTTGTCATCGGGTTTGTTTCTGTTGCACATCATATAAATTGGTGTTTTAATATTTGTATAAAAAAATAGTCATTCTAAATATTGGAGTTATACAAATAAATCATAAGAATCAATTTATAATTTTGATATTAAAAAATGGAAGCAATTGTCTAAATAGGGATGATCGTTTTCATTTTTTTCATTTTTTAAAATTCAGGTATTCATGGCATTCAAATTGTTTTTTATTTAAAACCGCACTCAAAATCGGTAACAAAATTAAAAAAAATATGTCTTTATATCGATTTCAAAGCACAAATTTACATTTAAAGCACGAAAAAAGAAAGTTTGAGCGTTTTAAATCAAATTCTTTATTAATTTTACACAAAATTTTAATTCATTATGAGTACATCTTTTGACAACTTTCAAAAGCGAAGGGTAATTTCGTCATACTTTTCTGTTGTTTTGAGCATTTTTTTGGTTTTGTTTTTAACAGGAATGTTGGCTTTATTTTTGATCAATTCCAGAAAAATTGCCAACGATTTTAAAGAAGACATTGCCATGACAGTGTTTTTAAAAAAAGAGGCCAACGATAGCATCATCAAATCCTTTGGGCATTTGCTTAACAAAACGGCTTTTGTCAAAAAATATGTTTATGTTTCAAAAGAAGCTGCGGCCAAGCAACATGTAGCGGTTATTGGCGAGGATTTTATGCAGTTTTTGGGTGATAATCCATTGCAAAACTCCTACGATATCAACTTGAAAGCCAGTTATGTAAATAAAAAAAACATATTGAGTATTGAAACTTATCTGCGAAAAAATCCAATGGTTGCCGATATTGTTTATGATAAACAATTGGTTAATTTGGTTAATGATAATATTCAAAAAGTTAGTTTTTGGATGTTGGTAATAAGCGGAGTATTTGCGTTTATTGCCGTTTTGTTAATCAATAGTTCG
This sequence comes from Flavobacterium branchiophilum NBRC 15030 = ATCC 35035, assembly GCF_002217205.1. Lineage (GTDB taxonomy): Bacteria > Bacteroidota > Bacteroidia > Flavobacteriales > Flavobacteriaceae > Flavobacterium > Flavobacterium branchiophilum. The sequence continues at coordinate 6,506 of NZ_MUGT01000038.1, forward strand.
TTGCGATTGGCAATTCATTCTAAACGATTTATTATAAAAACCATGCAAATGGTTGGTGCAACAAAAGGGTTTATTCGCAAACCGTTTATAATAAAAAGCATGACTTTAGGCCTTATAGGTGCTTTGTTAGCGGTTGTGGCTTTGTTTTTTACATTAACTTATTTAGAAAGCAGCTTGTCTTTAGGATTGTTAGACAATAAAATGATGATAGCCAATGTGTTTCTAGGGGTTATACTTATGGGGGTTTTAATTACGGGTGTTAGTACTTATTTTGCTACTCAACGTTTTTTGAATTTACGAACGGATGATTTATATTAAATCTAAAAAAATCTAAAAAAATCTAAAAAAAATCTAAAAGAACCAAAAAATTAAAAAATTAAAAAAAAAATGAAAGATAAGGAAAATAAAAAAGAGTTTTTGTTTGAAAGTCAAAATTACAAAATATTAGGTGTTGGACTTGCGGTAATTGCTTTAGGGTTTTTATTGATGAGCGGCGGAGGTAGCCAAGATCCCAAAATTTTTAACGAATCGGTTTTTAATTTTCAAAGAATCAGATTGGCACCTACACTAGTGTTAGTAGGATTTGGGATTACCGTTTATTCAATATTAAAAAAAACCAAATAATATGAACCTACTTCAAGCCCTCATTTTGGCCATTATTGAAGGATTAACGGAATTTTTGCCTATTTCTTCAACAGGACACATGGTTATAGCCTCTTCGTTTATGGGAATTGCAGAGGATGATTTTACTAAATTATTTGAAATTGTAATTCAACTGGCCGCAATTTTATCTGTAGTAGTGATTTATTGGCGTAAATTTTTTGATTTCACAAGAATACAATTTTATATCAAACTCGTCATTGCAGTGATTCCAGCCTTATTAATAGGTGGATTGTTAAAAAAACACATAGAGTCCATGCTCGAAACGCCTGTATTTATAGCAACAATTTTATTATTAGGAGGTTTTATATTGCTTTTTGTAGATAATTGGTTTCAAAATCCGAGTATCAACGACGAAAAAGAAATTAGCAACAAAAAAGCTTTTGCCATTGGGTGCTACCAAACATTAGCCGTAATTTTTCCAGGATTGAGCCGAAGTGCTGCTACCATTATTGGAGGTATGCAACAGGGGCTAACCAGAAAATCAGCCGCCGAATTTTCGTTTTTTTTAGCAGTACCCACCATGTTGGCAGCTACTATCAAAAGTATTTATGATGTATATAAAGACAGTCCCGAAGTATTGAATACAGATAATTTGGGCATACTAGCTATTGGCAATATTGTGGCTTTTTTGGTGGCTTATGCTTCTATTAAATTTTTTATTGGCTTTTTAACCCGAAATGGGTTTAAAATGTTTGGTTATTATAGAATTGTATTGGGAGTTCTGTTGTTAATTATCCATTATTTTCACCCATTAACAGTTAGCTAATGCAAGCCGAAGATATTTTAAACGGTCAAATAATTCTGATTGATAAACCACTGAAATGGAGCTCTTTTCAGGCGGTAAACAAGCTCAAATACCATTTGATGAACACTTACCGGTTGCCCAAAAAATATAAAATTGGTCATGCAGGAACTTTAGATCCATTAGCCACAGGCTTGTTGATTGTTTGCACAGGAAAGTTTACAAAAAAAATTTCTGAAATACAAGCACAACCTAAAGAATATACGGGTACTATAACCCTTGGTGCCACCACACCATCGTATGATTTGGAAACGGAAATCGATGCTGTATTTGACACAAACCATATTACAGAAAAATTAATATTTGATACAGTAACTTTTTTTTTAGGCGAAATCGATCAGAAACCACCTGTTTTTTCAGCCATCAAAAAAGAGGGAAAACGGTTGTATGAACACGCTAGGGCAGGAGAAACGGTTGAAATTGCTTCCAGAAAAACAACTATTTATGAATTTGAAATTACAAAAATAGCACTTCCCCATGTCGATTTTAGAATCAAATGCAGCAAAGGCACCTATATTCGCTCTATTGCTTTTGATTTTGGAAAAGCTTTACAATCTGGAGCACATTTAAGTAAATTGAGAAGAACCAAAATTGGTGATTTTGAGGTAGCAAACGCATCGACTATTGAAGATTTGAAATAAATTTTAGGGCACTCCCAACCTTTTGAAACAATAGTTTATCTTTATTAAAGATATACTATAGAATCAAAACAGTATAAAATGGCCTTTTGTAACTTGTTTGATACAAACAAACACCAATTAATACTATATGACCTTTAACAAATAAATTTTACTTATATGAAAAATTCATTTCAAATCAGGATGGTGAACCCTTGCGAAGCAGATTTAAGCAACATGCAAAGTACTTCAAATGGTATTTTTTGTGAATTATGTTCCAAAAATGTAGTCGATTTGAGTCAGAAAACAGATAGCGAGATAACTCAATTTCTTACAGAAAATAAAGGAAAATCTATTTGTGCCAAACTCAAAAATTCGCAACTCGACCGCAAAATTAGCCCAATACAAATCCCCAAACAGCAACCTCTAAAATATGCCGCCGTTTTAGCAACCTCTGTATTGATTTCCAATCAAAGTCTAGCACAAGAACATGTGCCAAACCACACCCAAACCGAAGTACACAAGCCTATTGTTGTTGGAAAAATGGTACCTAGAGTGATACAAAAGCCCATACAATTTACCATAAAAGGACATTTGCTCAATTCCAAAACAAAAAAACCGTTAGACTCTAAAAAATTTCCAACGTTAAAAATATATGTTAGCGGTGCAGCACATGAAGTAGCAGTTAATCCTAAAACAGGTGGTTTTTCTACACAGGTTATTTTAGACAATCCGCAAGCAACATTGTATTTTAGCATCATTTCAAACCATCAAAATAGTTTCAAACAAGTGGCATTTGATTCCAAAAAAATAAAAAACAACTACTATTTTACAACAATATATGTAGATCCATTTAAAGATTTTGAAAACATGATGATGCAAGGCGGTGTAGAAGCAGTGCCAATACCTGAAAAACAATAGATTAAAATTGGTAAACCTAAACGCCAAGATACAGAGGTTGAATTCGATTTTGTATAGCAAAATATGATAAAGCAAAGCTAATTGTAAAACTATTTCAAAGATGCTTATGTCTTTAGACTTGTTTTTTTCAAGAACGCTTGGACTTATTTGGGTTTTATAATCAATATGTCTATAAAATAGACCAATGTATAGGTGCTTTTATACTAAAATGAGTCAAAAATAAAACAGTTGCGTAGTCCAGCAAGGTTACTTTTTTGTCTAAAAAACCACTTGTTTTGCTATTTCGCTCTCGCTTGGGGTTGCAGCTTTGTATTACATTATATAAGCTTTATATTTTTATATATGTAATTTTAATAATAAAATTTTACATATCGATGAATAGCAAAAATTTATCAAATTACGTATATTTACTTACCTATTTTAATATTAATGTAGTTTTATATTATAATAAATTTTCAGCACAAAATTTGGATTAAATATATAAAAAACAGAAGGATGAATACAAGTTGATTTATTTTGAAAATTTATTTGGAATTACTATTTTTTGAATCATCAAATCATTTGTAAGCAATATTTTAAATCCGTCGGTATCGTTGAATAATTGCCGAGCAAATTCTGCATACAAATATTTTGCCACCCAGTTTTTACGTTTTAGTACATTGAAAGAAGTACCACTTTGGGTTATAAAATGCTGAAATCTAATGATATAGGTGTCATTTTTTTTGATTTTTTCTAAAAAATCATTAAATTTTAAGCCCTGAAATTCGTGTCTATTTTTATCCAATTCTTCAAAAACAAATTGTCCAATTATTCCAGATTGCATCAAATATTCCAAACTTTCGTCGCCTTTTTCGCCATCTAGCGGCACAAAAATATCGGGTACAATACCGCCACCGCCATATACGATTTTACCTTTTGGTGTTTTAAATTTCAAGGTATCATTTACATGTATATTGTCTTTTTCATACAATTCGCCGCTTTCAAATCGTTTTTCAAAATCTTTATAATATTCTTTTTTACCTTTATTGTAAGGTTTTTGAATAGAGCGACCTGTAGGGGTATAATATCTTTCAATGGTGAGCCGAACGGCCGATCCATCGTCAAAACCCATCTCTCGTTGTACCAATCCCTTGCCAAATGACCTACGACCAATTATGGTGCCTCTGTCGTTATCCTGAATGGCTCCTGCTAAAATTTCGCTTGCCGAAGCACTATTTTCGTTGATCAATACAAATAAATTGCCAGTTTCAAATATGCCCTTGCTTGTAGCAAATGTTTTTTGAATGTCGTTGTTTTTATTTTTTGTAAATACAATCAATTGTTGGTCTTTCAATAATTCATCCGCAATTTGAGTTGCCATTTCCATGTAGCCTCCTCCATTGTTTCTAAGGTCGATTACTAAAGTTTGTATGCCACGTTGCTTTAAATCTTCTAACTCGTGTTTAAATTCCTTGTAGGTTTTTTCGGCAAAACGATTGATTTTGATATAGCCCGTTTTAGAGGTCAATAGCAATCCTTTTTCAACACTTTGGATAGCAATTGTGTTTCTTTTTACATTAAAAACCAGATTTTTTTTAGCATTTTTTCTATAAACTATCAATTTTACATCCGTATCAGCCTGACCTTTAAATAATTGATAAATTTTTTCGCTATTGATTTTTTTTCCAAACATTTTTTGGTTGTTTGCATACAATATTCGGTCTCCAGATTGTATGCCTGCCTTTGCTGCCGGACCGTTTTCTATGGGTTTTATAACGGCTATAGTGTCTTTTAATAAATAAAAATTAATTCCAATACCCACAAAATCACCTTTCATGTTTTGAGCTTCAATCGAATGTTCTTTTGCAGGAATATATACAGAATGTGGGTCTAATTTGGCTAATATATTATCTACGGTTTCGTCTATTATAGAATCGGTGTTTACATCATCTACATATTCGCTATTGATAAAATGGATTAACTTGTTTAATTTGTTTTTATGATGATTTTTTGAAAAATATTGATATTGTATTGGAAAATTGAAAAAACTACCTATAAAAATACCCACTACAATCAGTAGTACGGCTATAATGGGATTGTATTTTGGGCTAATTTTCATTTTTAGAAAAAAATATTTTCGATTTTTATATTATAATAACAAATTTAATAAAAAAGTAGTATCTATCAATGTTTTGACGACTTTAAATTAAATAATCAAATTTAGATTTCGGATAAATTGTCCATTTGTTCTACTAAAACACCCGCTTTTTCAAGAAAATCTATACCCGAAGTGTCTCTATAACCCGTTTGAAAAACGACTCTTTTTATTCCAGATTGATGGATAAGTTTACTGCATTCTTTGCACGGCGAAAGGGTGATGTATAAAGTTGCTCCTTGGCAGGATTGTGTAGAACCAGCTACTTTCAAAATAGCATTGGCCTCTGCATGTAGCACATACCAGTTGGTTAAACCAGTTTCGTCCTCGCAACAATTTTCAAACCCAGACGGAGTACCATTGTAGCCATCTGAAATAATCATACGGTCTTTTACAATTATAGCACCCACTTTTTTTCGTTTGCAATAGGACAATTTACTCCATTCATTAGCTATTCGCAAATAGGCTTTATCATATTTTATTTGTTTTTTATTGTTCATAATGCTATTTTTTTTGATGCTATATTGTTAAAAACAAAATAATCACTTATAATTGATGTTAATTTTTCCAAAATTCATTTTGCAAAATTAATGGCAACGTAATTCCAACTATACCCGCCGATAGGGTTAAAATCCAATCTCGTTTTGACAATTTTGTTAGTGTTTGCACGCAATAACCAACTAACAATACCATAAAAACGACCAACATTTGCGAAGCCTCTATACCAAGTGCAAAACTCGATAAGGGGGCTATTTTGGACACGGTAGTACCCCCTAATATACTTTTGAAATAATTAGAAAAACCGAGTCCGTGCACAATGCCAAAAAACAACGTAACCATTGTTAGATAGTGGTTGCTACTGTTTTTGGTAGATTTGCCCAAATTGACAATATTTGAAAAAGCGGTAAGCCAAATGGTTATTGGAATTAATAATTCAATCCAACTAGCCGTAACATTCAAAATGCCTAAAACAGACAATACTAAAGCCAGTGTGTGTCCTATTGTGAAAACTGAAACCAACCAAACTATTTTTTTCCAAGCCTCAAATGTATAAGGTACTGTAAGTGCCATTAAAAACAAGACATGGTCATAAGCATTTATATTGAGAACATGCTGTAAACCAATTTGAAAATATACGTAAAATTCTGTCATATTTTGATACATCTAAATAGGTTTTCAAAAATACAATATATTTTGTATTATTTTCAAAAATCTTTGCTCATTTCTTTTTATTTAAAAACGAAATAGGATTATCTTTGCCTAATAAACAACAAATATTATGTCATTTTCAGAATTATTCGATAGCGAATTCAAACAAAGAAATAAAGGTCATTTTGCAGCCATTGTTCGCGTGGCACTTGCAGACGGAGTAGTTTCTGCAGAAGAACAATCTTTTTTAGACAGATTGGCAACAAAATTAGAAATTTCAGAAGCAGAGTATGCAGAAATCCTTGAAAACCCTTTAAAATTCCCAATCAATCCACCTTATTTACATGCCCAACGTTTAGAACGTTTGTACGATTTGGCTCGAATGGTTCATAAAGACCATCAATTGAACGACAATCAAGATGTTTTATTAAGAAAATTTGGGTTAGCTTTAGGTTTTACACCTGGCAATGTAAATTATATTATTGACAAAGCCCTGTCTTTGGTAGTTCAAAATGTAGATGCCGAAACATTTATGTACGAAATGGAGCACATGAATAAATAATAAAAAGCCCTATTTTAGGGCTTTTATTTTTAATGCTTTATACAAACTTTCAAACAATTCGTCTTTGGTATGAGGTCTTGTTAAATAGTTTTTAATGCCAATCGCCTTACAAATTAATTTTTCAGTATCGTTTGGATTTGCAGACAGCGCAATGATAGGTGTTTTCGATTTTTTGATATCTTCATGATTTTTTATCATTTTTGACGCTTCAATGCCGTCTAAAAAAGGCATATCTACATCCATCAAAATACAATCATAGTCGTTTTTTTCAAACAAATCAACTGCTTGCAATCCATTTTCGGCTATATCAAAATAAAACCCGCCATGATTAACTAATATTTTCATAATCAATAACTGATTTATTTCGCTATTATCGGCAATCAAAATATTGTATTTACGTTTAAAATCAGCGTTGGTATATTCTTTTATTTCTTTAGGTTTTACTCTGGAATATACTTGAACATCTATTTTCAATTGGATATTTGCCTCAATAATAGTACCTTTTTTTCTAATGGATTGGATTTTGATACTGCCATTCATCAATTGTACAATTTTATATACAATAGATAGTCCTATTCCTAAACCATCAATGTTTTTTGAATGTAATTTAGTAAAACTTTCAAATATTTTATTTCTATTTCTAATAGGAATACCAATGCCTGTATCCAAAACCTGTACATTTAAACTTAAATTATCAGAACTTCTAAAATTCTCTTTTACCATCAATTTCACACTTCCTTCGTCTGTAAATTTTATAGCATTGTCAAGTAAGTTTGTAAATATTTGAAATAACTTTACCCTGTCGGCAATTATATTTTTGGGGATTTTTTCTTCAATATCAAAAGTCAAATCAATATTTTTTGCAGCAGCCTTCAAGAGGTATATTTTTTCTAATTGATTAAACATATCTTTTAGGTCTAGCGGCTTGTTTTTTAGTATAAATTCGCCCGACTCTATTTTAGAAATGTCTAATAAATCATCGACTAATCCTTTCAAATGAAGACTAGTTTTATTGATCGTTTGGATAATGTCGCGCTGACTTGTACTGATATTGACTTTTTCAAATAATTCTAAAAAGCCTAAAATAGCAGCAACAGGTGTTCGTAAATCATGGCTAATATTGGCTATAAATTTGTCTTTAAATTTTTTTTCGGCTAAAAGTTGGTCGTTTTTTATTTTTTCATAATGAAAACTTAAAACAGACTCGTTTTTTTCTTGAGCAATACTTTGAAATGATTCATAATGCTCTGTAAAATCTACAATAATTATGAATGGATTGGCATTGTTTTGACTATTATTTAAAATGATATCATAGCTCCCTTTTGTTTGATCGATTTCTAAATGGATGCAATTAAAAATAATATTGTCGTAATTTTCTTTGATAGACTGAATTATTATTTCAAAAAAAGGATGCAATTCTGCAATACATGTTGTTTTGGAAGCTTTGAATAAAATATCATCAGACTCTAAAATATGGCCGCTTTTATCTAAAAGAATTACTTGTGTAATTTTTGACAAGTATTGATTTTTTATTTCGTCTATCATTTTGCTGTAATTTTAGAGGCAATTTCTTGAAATATTTTTTCAACGTTTTCACCCGATTTGGCACTCGTAAAATAATCGATTATTAAATTTTTGGTTTTTAATAAAGCTTCAAATTCGTCTATGGCAATCAAATCTGATTTGTTGCAAACTGTAATTATTGGTGTTTTTGGAAAACTTTTGTTTAAATATTTAATTTCGTCTTGCAATTCTGAAAAGGTCTGACCTCGTGTGGGGTCTATTACATGAATGAATCCAGAGGTACCAATTAAGTACGAACTTCTAATTTTTTCGACACTGTCTTTGCCTTCAATATCCCAAATTACAAGCGTTATTTCTTCGTTGTTTAATGCCACTGTTTTTTTAAGGATATGTACACCAATGGTTACATGATAATCATCTGAAAATTCATTTTGAACAAATCGTCTTATAAGTGAGGATTTACCTACACCAAAATGACCGGTAAGTACTATTTTTTTGGTTTTACTCATGATCAAAAAAGGTTACTAATTGTTGGTTGATATAGGTTTTGTTATCGGTATTGTTTTTTATATGCAAATTTGCAAATGTCATCAGCTTATCTTCCAAGGTGCTTTTAAAATTATTATTAAAACTACCCGAAACCACTACTGCAATATAATAGTTTGAAAAATTTTGAATTTGAATGGTATATAATTCATATTCAATGGTTTCCAAATTTTGGTTTCCAGCCTGAAAGGCATCTTCTACAAAACTTTTAATAGCTGTAAGCATGCCAGCAATCATGTCTTGGTCTATCGTTTCTGTTTTTGAATGACTTGCTAATATAATTCCAGATCCTTTTTCAATTATAAACAATTGTTGAATTTTTGGATGATTTTGTTCGCTTAATACAATTTCTTGTTCACTTATGCCTGTAAAAAATGATTTTATCTTTCTTTTTAATGCTTTTACAGAAAAATTCCTTTGCACCTGATTGTTAATATTATCCGACAAAATTTTAATTTCTTGTTGAATGTATTTCTTAATCATTTTACCAATTATGGGAAACAATGCTTCAACTACTTGGTCTTGTGAATTTTTGATTTGTTCGGACAATGCTTCTGTAATGGAAGGCCCAAGCTTTTCGGGTATATCTACTGTATAAGTGGCTAATTTTTTGTCAATTATAGGATCTACTCTTTTTGACAAAAGGGCCTCCTCGCTTATTTCAGACTCTAGGTAACTTAATTTTTCAAAAATTTGGTTTGCAAAGTCCCTGTCCTCTTGTAGTAGGAGGATTTTAAGCTTTTCTAATTTTTCTGCATCATTCATAACGAACGATTAGTCTTTCATTATTTTTTCACCTAAATTGACTAACAATTGACCAAGAGTAGCTCTATCTACTTTTTTATGGTTTAAATTGGCAACTTGATCAGACAAATTTTGTTCTAAATCGGTTATTCGAATATTCAAATCAGTCGATAGGTTGTCTATTGTTTGTAGAAGTTCTTTTCGGGTGGCTTCTATATAATCTTCTAATGCTTCTTTGCGTTGTTCTATCAATTGTTTGATACTTGAAAAATCTTCATCTATTTGTTGAATATTTTCACCAAATATCAAATTTTTTATGGCCTCTAATCTTTGAGCAGACTCCAAAGAATGGTCTGGTTGTGCCAATTTTTCTTTTTCGGTATTCTTAGTCATGTTACTGTTTGTCGTTTGGTTTTTTTTTACAAACAAATTTAGACTATTTTATTAATATTTCAAACTTTTTTTTTCAATTTAAAAAAATGGATTTATTTATAAACTTAAATTGACTAAATAGACATAAATTCTTCGGCTTTTTTTACCATATTATAACTTCCACAAAAAAATGGGGCTCTTTGATGTAAGCTATCTGGTTGAATTTCCATGATTCTTTGATAGCCATTAGATGCTTTTCCGCCAGCTTGCTCCACGATAAAAGCCATAGGATTACATTCATACAACAATCGTAATTTACCATTGGGCGATTTTGAGCTTGTTGGGTAGATATATATCCCCCCTTTGATCATATTTCGATGAATGTCTGAAACCAAACTTCCGATGTATCTTGAGGTGTAGGGTCTATCACCTTCTTCTGTTTGACAGTATTTAATATAATCTTTAACTCCTTTTGGAAAATGAACGTAATTCCCTTCGTTTATGGAGTAAATTTTACCATCTTCAGAAAATTTCATATTGGGATGCGATAGATAAAATGTTCCAATGGCAGGATTTAGTGTAAATCCGTTTACGCCATGTCCTGTGGTATAAACGAGCATCGTAGAGGTCCCATAAATGACATATCCTGCAGCCACTTGATAAACCCCTTTTTGTAAAAAATCTTCTAATGTTACGGGTGTTCCAACGGGTGTTATGCGTCTATAAACTGAAAAAATGGTACCCACAGATACATTTACATCTATATTACTCGATCCGTCTAATGGATCCATTAATACAACATATTTATTATTATGCCCATTATCTGCTCCTGAAACCGTTATAAAATCATCATTTTCTTCAGAGGCAATGCCGCACACAATTTCTCTATTGATGAGTGTTTGAATGAAAACTTCGTTAGCATATACATCTAGTTTTTGTTGGTCTTCTCCTTGTATATTTTGTTCGCCAACTGCCCCAACAATATCTACTAAACCAGCTTTATTCACTTTGTAATTAACTACTTTGGCAGCTAATCGAATGGAGTTGATAATTCGAGATAGTTCCCCTGTAGAATATTGAAAATCTTTTTGATTTTCAATAATATATTCTCCTAATGTTTTGTTGCGTTCTTCCATTACGAAATCGTTATAGTTAGTTTGGCAAATATCGTTTTTTTAATTATATTTTTCAATACAATGGGGTTATTATTTTTTAATTTATTTTTTTTAAAATTTATTTGCAAAAATTATAACAATTTTATATATTTGTGTTATATTTAAAACATTATGAGACATCTTCTTATCATTGGTGCCGGAAAATCAGCTTCAACTTTAATACAGTATTTACTTAATAAATCAGAATCAGAACATTTGCATCTTGTAATAGCCGATTTATCTTTAGAGTTGGCTCAAAAAAAAACAAATAACCATCCAAATGCAACCCCCATTGCTTTAGATATTCGAAACGAATCTCAAAGAAGACAACATATTGCGGCTGCTACACTTGTAATATCAATGTTACCAGCTCATTTACACATCGAAATTGCCAAAGATTGTATTTTGTTTAAAAAAAATTTAGTAACGGCATCTTATATTAGTGCCGAGATGCAAATGCTCGACGACCAAGTCAAAGCATACGGATTGATTTTTATGAACGAAATAGGTTTAGATCCTGGTATAGACCACATAAGTGCCATGAAAGTGATTGATCAAATACGTGAAAAAGGGGGCAAAATGATTTTGTTTGAATCCTTTTGTGGTGGATTAGTAGCACCAGATTCTGACAACAATTTATGGAATTACAAGTTTACATGGGCACCACGAAATGTTGTTTTGGCCGGTCAAGGAGGTGCCGCCAAATTTATACAAGAAGGAAAAGACAAATACATTCCTTATCATAAATTGTTTAGACGAACAGAATTTTTGGAAGTCGAAGGATATGGCAGATTTGAAGGGTATGCCAACAGAGATTCGCTAAAATACCGAAGTGCTTATGGGTTAGACGGGATTCTTACATTATATAGAGGTACGATTCGAAGAGTTGGTTTTTCTAAAGCATGGAATATGTTTGTACAACTAGGAATGACAGACGATTCATATCAAGTAGAAAACTCTTATGGCATGAGTTACCGTGAATTTGTCAATTTATTCCTTCCCTATCATCCTTCAGATTCTGTCGAAATCAAAACACGCTTGGTGCTTGGCATTGAGCAAGACGACATTATGTGGGACAAATTATTAGAATTGGATTTGTTTAACCCCAATAAATTCATAAATCTACATCATGCTACACCGGCTCAAATATTAGAGAAAATACTATCGGATAGTTGGACATTGAAAGAAGAAGACAAAGATATGATTGTAATGTATCATAAATTTGGATATGAAATTGATGGTCAACAAAAACAAATTGACTCCAAAATGGTTTGCATTGGCGATGATCAAACTTATACCGCTATGGCGAAAACTGTTGGCTTGCCAGTTGCAATGGCTGCTTTATTAATTTTAAATGGTAAAATCAAAACAGTAGGAGTGCAAATGCCTTTACAAAAAGAAATTTATGAACCCCTATTGACAGAACTTGAAAATTTTGGAATCCAATTTAACGAAACCGAGATGCCCTATATTGGATATAATCCAGATCGTTTGATGGTATAGTTATTCCTTTATTCTGATAAATTTATTAAATTCATCAATCCTGCGTTTGGCAATTGGAATAGTAATATTATTAATCATTTCGCAACAATATCTTTCTTTTTTATTGACATATTTTACCTTGTTTATATTGACAATAAATGTATTATGTGTGCGAAAAAAAATATTTTTATCTAAATTTTTTTCGTATTCACCTATATTTTTACTTGATAATATTTTTTGTCCATCCTCAAAATAAAACCGAGTATATTTGCCTTCGGCCTCACAAAAAATGATTTTATCAAGCTTAAAAAATTCTATTTTATCTAAAGTAGATATTGCAATAAATTCAATAGGTCTTGAATAATTAATCGAATTTGAATATAGGTTGGCATCATTGATAAATGCTCTTGTAATGCTTTTTTCTACTTTATTAATTGATCTTATCAATTGTTCAATTAATAAAGGTTTAAGTATAAAATCTGCGGCATCATGGAGGTAAAAATCATAAGCGTGTTTTTTTTCATAAGAAAAAACTATCAAATGTATATCATTAAAATCAATGGCTTTTTTAATATCTTCAATGGCATTTTCCTCATTAATCAATCCAAAAAATAAAATATTGGGTTTGCGTTCAATAATTTCTTTTTTAGCCTCCAAAATAGTCAAAGTTTCAGCAACTAATTCAATTTTTGGAAAAAAATTGGATAATAAAATTTTTAAATGATCATTGCTTTTAAAATCATCATCAACTAATATTGCTTTTAAACTGTTCATACCATAAGGGTTATTTTCAAAAAATTGCTTTATTGTTTAATTACATTTTTTTTCGCATTCTGGCCACGGGTATTTCTAAAACATCTCTATATTTAGCTATTGTTCTTCGAGCAATTGGGTAGCCTTTCTCTTTTAATATATCTACTAATTGATCATCGGTTAGTGGTTTGTGTTTGTCTTCGTCTGCAATAATATTTTTGAGTATTCTTTTAATTTCAATTGTCGATACATCTTCACCCTGATCATTTTTCATAGCTTCAGAAAAAAACTCTTTCAATAATTTTGTCCCATAAGGAGTATCAACATACTTACTATTTGCAACTCTCGAAATCGTAGAAATGTCTAAACCTATCATATCGGCTATATCTTTCAAAATCATAGGCTTTAGTTTTGCTTCATCGCCCTCTAAAAAATAGTCATGCTGAAAGTGCATAATGGCATTCATAGTAACAAACAAAGTTTCTTGTCTTTGTTTTATAGCATCGATAAACCATTTTGCTGAGTCTAATTTTTGTTTGATAAATTGAACCGCATCTTTTTGTGCAACAGATTTGTCTTGACTGCTTTTATAGGTTTGAAGCATGTCCTGATAATCCTTTGAAACATGAAGACTAGGAGCATTGCGACTATTTAGCGATAGTTCTAATGCTTCATCTTGAATACGAATAATAAAATCCGGAACAACTTGTTCTGTTATTTTTGTATTGCCTGTAAAGGAACTTCCAGGTTTTGGATTTAATTTTTCTATTTCATAGATGGCTTTTTTCAATTGCTCATTAGAAATTTCAAATTTAGCTATCAATTTTTCATAATGTTTTTTTGTAAAAACATCAAAATGATTTTCTATAATTTCAATAGCTATCGATACATATTCAGTAGGCGTTTTGTGTTTTAGTTGTAGCAACAAACATTCTTGCAAATCTCTTGCCCCAACACCAGTCGGCTCTAATTGATGAATGATTTGCATAATTTTAGATACCGTTTTTTCCTCGGTATAAATCGCTTGTGTAAAAGCCATGTCATCTACTATATCTGCAATACTCCTACGAATGTAACCCATATCGTCTATACTTCCAACTAAAAATTCTGCAATTTGACGTTCGTCATCACTCAATATAAAGGTATTCAACTGATTAATCAAATCTTGATGAAAACTAATGGTAGAAGCTAATGGATTTGATTTTTCTTCTTCGTCTTCGCTATAGTTATTGCTTTGAGTCTTGTAATCAGGTATTTCATCATTAGACAAATATTCATCTATATTAATGTCATCCGTATCAATATTTTCATTGTCCTCATAATCAAAATCATCATTTTCATTATCAAATTCATCTTTTTCAAAAAGCTCTTCAGCATCTAAACCCATTTCCAAAGCAGGATTCTCGTTCATTTCTTCAAGCAATCGTTGTTCAAATGCTTGTGTTGGCAATTGAACCAATTTCATCAACTGAATTTGTTGCGGAGATAATTTTTGGGATAATTTGAATTGTAAACTCTGTTTTAGCATCTCTTGATTTGAAAAAAAATGGTTTTAACGCAAAATGTATATTATAATATTTACTTTAAAACCATTATTATTAACATGTTATTGATTAAAATTCTGCATTTTGTGGTGTTCTTGGAAACGGAATAACATCTCTAATATTTGTCATACCTGTAACAAATAACACTAGTCGTTCAAAACCAAGCCCAAAACCAGAATGTACTGCGGTTCCAAATCGGCGGGTATCTAAGTACCACCATAATTCTTCTTCATCAATACCTAAGGCTTTCATCTTTTCGACCAAAACATCAAAACGTTCTTCTCTTTGAGAGCCACCAACAATTTCACCAATGCCAGGAAACAATATATCCATAGCTCTAACGGTTTTACCATCTTCGTTCAAACGCATATAAAAAGCTTTGATATTTGCTGGATAATCAAATAATATTACCGGACATTTAAAGTGTTTTTCTACCAAATACCTTTCATGCTCACTTTGTAAATCGGCTCCCCATTCGTCTATAATGTAATGAAATTTTTTATTTTTATTTGGTTTACAGTTTTTCAAAATAGCGATAGCCTCTGTATAAGAAACCCTTTTGAACTGATTGTTGCTCACAAAGTGCAATTTATCTATCAAATTCATGTCGCTTCTTTCCGATTGAGGTTTTGATTTTTCTTCATCCATCAATCGTGATTCTAAGAATTTTAAGTCATCCAAACAATGCTCTAAAGCATAGTTTACAACATATTTAATAAAATCTTCAGCCAAATCCATGTTGTCGTCCAAGTCATTAAAAGCTACCTCGGGTTCAATCATCCAAAATTCGGCCAAATGTCTGGAAGTGTTAGAATTTTCAGCTCTAAATGTAGGGCCAAATGTATAAATTTGTCCTAAGGCCATGGCATACGTTTCGCCTTCCAATTGTCCAGAAACAGTCAAATTGGTTTCTCTACCAAAAAAATCTTCCTTATAATTAACTTTTCCAAATTCATTTCTAGGAGTATTATCAAAAGGTAGGGCAGAAACTCTAAACATTTCACCTGCTCCTTCAGCATCAGAACCTGTTATGATAGGAGTAGTTACATAAACAAAACCTTTTTGTTGAAAGTACTGATGAACAGCAAAAGACAATACCGATCTCACACGCATGATGGCACCAAAAACATTCGTTCGAACACGAAGATGGGCATTTTCTCTTAAAAATTCTAATGAATGCTTTTTAGGTTGCATCGGGAATTTTTCAGGATCAGAATCACCCAAAATCGACAATTGGGCAACTTGTATTTCATATTTTTGACCAGCACCCTGGCTTTCAACCAAAGCACCCGTTACCGAAATTGCAGCTCCAGTTGTAATTCTTTTTAAAACTGCATCAGATGTGTTTTCAAAATCAACAACACACTGTATATTATGTATAGTAGAACCATCATTTAAAGCAATAAATTGATTGTTTCTAAAAGTTCTAACCCATCCGTTTACCAAAACTTCCTTTAAGGTGCTAGTACTATTCAATAATTCCTTTACTTTTGTACGTTTCATTATTTATTAATTTATTTGATTATTGCTTATATTATTTTGCAAATATAATTCATTTGTTTCAAAATTAAAAATGGATAGTTTGAATTATTATTTCAAATCATAGAATTTCAAATCATTAATTTGAGAATGTAAAAATGGGGTGTAATAAAATAAATTGAGTATAGTATTTTTTAAAATAATAAAATGAAATTTGAAAATTAAAATGTAGAATCTAAAAGAAAACAAGAAATTGATCAAATTATTTATTATGTTAAAAAGGTGTATTTAGACAAAAAAAGCATCGATAAAAAGATTAAAACAAACGATTAAATGAATTTTAAGTGTAAAATTTATAATATGTTTTATTATTTCTTAAAAAAATCAAGTTACCAATAAAACGATAATGCCAAAATTAAAAACATTTATTCTTGTTTTTGATACGCTTGTTAATTTATATATTATATATTCAATATAAAAACATACCTTTGCCCTGTTATATAAGCAATTAATCATAAGTTTGCACCAACAGATTAATTGTAAAATAAACAAGAGTTAAGGAAATTAAATTTTAATGTAAATAATTCAAAAATATTAAACCCAATAAACCAAATGAAAGTTTTAAAGAAAATCAGTTTTATGAAATTTGCATCTACACTAATCATGTTTTTAAACATGTTAGAATTAAAAGCACAAGTAGATCCAGGTGGAACAGATGCACCACCACCACCACCAGGAGCACCTATAGACAGTAACATAATGTTCTTGCTAACAATAGGTTTAGTAATTGCGGGTGTTTACTATTACAATTTAAACAAAAACAAAAGTAAATTATAAAACAATAATTTTTAAAAAAAAAAAGAATTAAATCCTACTTAAATAATTCGATATTTTACAACTGTTAATCTTAAAAAAATTATGAAAAAAAATACATTTTTACCAAATTTAAAAGCAATTTTTTCACCAGCTTTATTAATAATGCTTGCTATTTTTGCTTCACAAAACATTTCGGCACAAGTACAAAATAATGGTACCTTATATATAGCCGATTCAGGATTGTTTTATGTTCAATCTGGAGTTTATAATTTTGGTGTAGCACCAACAGACCCTACTACAGGAACAACAACTACAACAAGAACAGCATCTACTTATGGTGTATTATCATTTGGTGATGGTGCAACAACCGCAACTGCATCAGTAGCTACACATTTTAACGACGGTTATACCAAATCCAATACTGCGTCAGCTTTTGTTTATCAAATTGGACAGACTACTACTTATGCACCTGCAAAGGTTGATGCGTCAGTAGCTGGAGAGGTTGCAGCGGCTTATTACACATCTGCTTACACAGATTTAACTTTTGATGGAACTGTTTCAAAAGTATCCTCAACTGGTTATTGGGATATCAAACAATTGACAGGAGCAACCAAAACAGGTAAACTATCATTAGCTTGGACAGAAAATTTAACCACAGATTTAACAGGGACTACTGGAACACCTTCTACTTCTGATATTACTATAGTGGGTTATAATGGAACTGATTGGGTTCAAATACCATCAACTGTAGATACAAACAATTTCTTTGATAACGCTGCTAGTGCAATTGGATCAAAAGGGTCTATAACTTCTACTTTGAATATAGATTTGTCTGGTACATCATTTCAATTTTTTGCCTTAGGTTCAAAAAAAGGAGCTTGTCAAACTCTTGTAGCTTTAGGGTCTCATACAACAACTTGGGATGGATCAGCATGGTCTAATGGAGTACCAACTTTAGAATCAACTGCTACAATATCTGGCTCAACTAATTCACCAGGATCATTTGTTTGTAATAAATTAAATTTAAATGCTGATTTAAAATTAGCAAACGGAGATGTATTAGAAATAGTAAATGAAGTTACAACAACAGGTGGAAGCAAAATAATATTAGCAAGTGAGGCAAGTATAGTTCAAAGAAATGGCGCTTCAATTGCACCTTCAATTGAATTAACAAAAGTATCAAGAGCAATGAGAGGTTATGATTATATTTATTGGGGAACACCTGTAAATTCAAACTTCTTCTCGCAATTAGCAGCAGCTGAAAGTTTCACAACTGCAATAGCAGCAGCACCAACAGCAACATCAAATGTTTTCTTAGATAAATACAAATGGGTACCAGGTCAAACGGGTGCTTATGGGTCAGCAACTTATGGATGGCAAGCTTTGACAGCTGTCGAAAACGGTAAAGGTTTTATTACAATGGTTAATCCTATTGCACCTTTTGATACAACTGGTAGTAATACAGGTATAGTAAAATTAAAAATTGCAGGAACAGCTAACAATGGTGATGTGGTAGTTCCAGTAACAAAAAGCGCTTTTACTTCAAGTACAAAAAATTACAATTTATTAGCAAATCCATATCCAAGTGCTATAGATGTAGATATGTTCTTGAGACAAAACACTACTATTGATGGTTTTGTTAAATTATGGACTTCTAAAACAGCTCCTGCTACAATAAGTGGCGTAAATGCAGCTTATACTAGTGCTGATTATGCTATATACAATCCTTCAGGCTCTGTAAATACTTCACCAATATCACAAACTATATCTGGTAAAATTGCTTCGGCTCAAGGTTTTATGGTTAGATGTACTACCGATGGTGATGTTACCTTTACAAACTGTATGAGAGTTACATCTGGAAATAATAATTTCTTTAGAACAGCAAATGAAAATACAAATAATGATACATCTAACTTTGAGAGAAATAGATTTAAGTTGAACATGACAAATACTAATTTAGGTATATTTAGTCAAATATTAATAGCTTATTCAAATGAGGCTACTACGGGTTATGATAGATTATATGATGCTGAAAGTGGCTCTGCTAACGCTACTTCAATGTACACTTTATCTGGAATATATAAATTAGCTATTAATGGACGTCCAGCATTTGAATCTACAGATGTAGTTCCAGTTGGTGTAAAACTTCCTTCAACTTCATCACCTGAATTTGCAACAGCAGTTGCTGAAACCTATAAAATAGGAATAACTGAACAAGAAGGTGTATTTGCAAATGGTACAGTTAATGTGTTTTTACATGATAAATTAAACAATACCTATCATGATTTCGCTAATGGTGACTTTACATTTACAACCACAACATCATCTACAGATGATAGATTTGAAGTTGTATATCAAAATACTGCATTGGATAACAATACTTTTAACACTAATCAAGTTTTAGCATTTATTAAAGATGAGAATTTAAATATTGCAGCTTCATTAGCTATGACAAATGTTGAAATATACGATATTACAGGAAAAAAATTACAATCTATTAATATTAATAACGAAAAATCAATAAAGAAAGCTTTTAATTATGCAGAGGGTTTTTACATTGTTAAAATTAAATTAGATAATGGTTCTATAGTTTCTCAAAAATTAATCAATAAAAAATAATTTAACCTACAACCTTTACATAATAAAATGAAAAAATCGTTAATAGCATTTACATTAGTTGCTTTTGGACAGTATGCTACTGCACAAGATAATTCAAAAGTAAAAGAAGATAAGCCATACAATCAATGGTCTGTTGAAGTTGCTGCGGGTGGTAATAAACCCATAAGGCCTTTTACGACTGGTTTTAATAATTCAGACGGTAATACTTATTTTGCAAACCCAAAGTTTAATCACTATGAATTTGGTATTAGATATATGGTTAATCCTAAATTTGGTTTAAAATTAGATTTTGGATATGATAATATTAATAACAGATCTGGTTCATATTCTCCTGCTACTTTTGAAAACATACAATATAGAATTGGTGTTCAAACGGTTATTAATGTTGGTAGAGTTTTAAATTTTGAAAGTTTTACATCAAGAATAGGTTTGTTGTTTCACGGAGGTATTCAAGTAGCTCAATTAACTCCAAAAATAGGGCCGTTTAAAGAGACTACAGAAGATAATGGTGGTATTATATATGGTGTTACTCCACAATTTAGAGTTTCAAAAAAGTTTGTTATTACTGCTGATGTTAGTGCAATTTCTAATTTTAGACAACATTATTCATGGGATGGGTATTCAAACTTTTTAGATAATACTGCAAATAATAGAAGCGATAATTTATCTGGGTTAATGTATAATACTTCTGTTGGTTTAACTTATTATTTAGGAAGTAAAGAGAAACATGCTGATTGGTATGTGGAACAAGCTACTGTTGCTGCTACAGTTGATGCGGCAGTTAATAAACTATCTTCTCTTGAAACGATGTTGCAAGATACAGATAAAGATGGTATTGCAGATTATTTGGATGTGCAAAATGATACACCTCCTGGTATCGCTGTTGATTCACATGGTAATGCAATTACTGCTCCAATTACAGGTGGTATTAATGGAGAAAATGGTTCAAATGGTGTTGTTACTAAGTCAGATGCAATTAGAGATTTGGCAGATAAAGGTTATTTGAATGTATTTTATGATGTTAATAAAGATACACCAAACGCGGGATCTACAAATAATATTTTCCATATTATTAAGTTTATGAATTTCTATCCTGATGCTAAAGTTAAGTTAGTTGGATATACTGATAAGCGAGGAAATAATGTTAAAAATAAAGCATTGTCAGAACGTAGAGCTCAAAAATTGTATCAAACTTTAGTAGCAAGTGGTATTGCTGCTGACAGAATATCTATTACAGGCGAAGGTATTGATAAAACTTATACAAATGATCCATCTTCAATAGGAATGGATTTATCTAGAAGAGTTTCTTTAGTATTAGAATAAGAAGATCTTATTTAAATTTAAAAAAGGCTGTGTTTACACAGCCTTTTTTTTATTTTTTTGTAACTTTAACTTCTTTTTATATACTAATTATTATTAATCGATACTAAATTTTTGTATATGTTTGTTTATCTTAGATTATTAAATGAGAGTTTCAGATTTGCTATTAATGCACTCCGAAATAATAAGTTACGTACTTTTTTATCTTTATTGGGTGTTACAATTGGTATTTTTTCTATTATAGCTGTTTTGGCGGCTGTTGATTCTTTAGATAAAAAAATTAAAAAAGATTTAAGTAGTTTGGATAAAAACACCATGTATGTGATGCGTTTTTCATTTGGACCTTCTGAAATTCCTAAATGGAAAAGAGAACAATTTCCTGATGTTACTTTTGAAGAATATCAATTTTTAAAAAATAATTTAAGTCAGGCTGAAAATATTTGTTTTCAATATTTTACAAAATCTGAAAGTATTAAATTTGAATCTAATACTGTCAATCAGTTGAATGTTGTACCCGTATCAGACGAGTTTGATGATATTCAGAAATTAGATTTTCAATTAGGACGTTTTTATAATGAATCTGAATCTAATTCTGGTGCTGCATTAGTGGTTTTAGGGCACGATGTAGCTTTAAGTTTATTTGAAAATTATAATCCAATTGGTCAAAAAGTTCGATTATACGGGCAACGTTTTTCAGTTATTGGTGTGTTGAAAAAACAAGGAGAAGGTATGTTTGGAGATAGTAATGATTCTTCTATTTTTATACCCGCTAATTTTTTGAGACGTACTTATGGAGATAATGCAGATTTTTTAACTCCAGTAATATTAATTAAACCTCAAAAGGGTATTGATATGGATGCCTTTAAAGCCGATATATCGCAAAAAGTTAGAACCATGAGAGCTTTGAAAACTGTAGAAATAGACAATTTTTTTATTAATGTGCTTTCAGGGTTTACTGATTTTCTTGATGGTATAATTTCTAATTTGAATATTGGAGGATGGATTATTGCTGGGTTTTCGTTATTAGTTGGAGGATTTGGAATTGCGAATATTATGTTTGTATCTGTTAAAGAACGTACAAATTTAATTGGTATTCAGAAGTCATTAGGGGCTAAAAATAGATTTATACTCTTTCAATTTTTGTTTGAAGCAGTTATTTTATGTATTATTGGAGGTATGATGGGGCTTTTATTTGTTTGGTTTATTACGCTTATTTTAACCAATGTTTTAGATTTTGAATTTGTTTTAAGTACAAAAAACATGGTTTTAGGTACTATGATTGCTGCTATTATTGGTTTGATATCGGGTATTTTGCCTGCTATTGCTGCTTCAAAATTAGATCCTGTGGAAGCTATTAGAACTGGTATGTAAGATGTCTAAAGAATTTCCAACTATAAAAGAAGCTATTCAAAAACTTGAGTATTTTTGTGCCTATCAAGAACGTTGTCATCAGGAGGTTGTAAGCAAACTTCTAGATTTGAGAATGACTACTATCGAAATCGATGAAATTTTGGTTTATTTGATTACCAATAATTTTCTTAATGAAGAACGTTTTTCTTGTGCTTTTGCTAGGGGCAAGCACAGAATGAAACATTGGGGAAAAATTAGAATAGTGAGTGAATTAAAATGTAGAGGCATTTCTAAATACAATATAGACAAAGCTTTACAAGAAATATCAGACGAAGAGTATTGTCAAACATTTGATAATATAGCCAATAAAAATTGGCTTTCAATTACAGAAAAGAACAAGTTAAAAAAGCGGCAAAAATTTTGCGATTACTTGCTTCGTCGTGGATTTGAAAGCCAATTGGTTTATGAAAAAGTAAAAGAACTTGAAAGTCAATCAATTTGACATATTATGGCACAATTGCTTGATAAGTAGCAAATTGATCTACTCCTGCTGTACTGGTTCCTGTCCAAAATTTAAAGGTATATGTTCCAGAGGCTACTGGTCTAAAATTGACCGCTGTTTCATAGAGGTTTTGCGTTTCGGTTATACAGTTTCCATGTTCATAATTGATTGTATTTATGGCTACTGTTCTAGTAAATCCATTTTTTTCGTAATATAATCCTTGATAAACATAGCAAGTAGTTGGTTTTCTGTATTTTAGTGTTATGTTTGAAACACTATCTACTTTGAATGTTGTGGGCATTACTACAGATTCTACGGGTAAAGTATCATAATATTCGATAGATTGATATGGTTCTTGTTTGCTACAAGAAACAAGTGTAACACCGATTGCAAAACTTAATAAAATCTTTTTCATGTTATTTATAAATTAATTAACGTTACTTTCTTTGATTTTTAATTTAATTTTTTCTTCCAATTCATCAGCTAATTCTGGATTATCTTTGATTAGTGCTTTTACAGCATCTCTACCTTGGCCTAATTTCGTTTCGCCATAACTAAACCATGAACCTGCTTTTTTTACGATTTCAAATTCTACGGCTAAATCTAATATTTCACCTGTTTTTGATACGCCTTCGCCATACATAATGTCAAATTCTGCTGTTTTGAAGGGAGGAGCCACTTTGTTTTTTACCACTTTTACTTTTGTTCTGTTACCTAAAACGTTTTCACCATCTTTGATTTGTGCCGAACGGCGAATGTCTAATCGAACAGAAGCATAAAATTTAAGAGCATTTCCACCCGTAGTAGTTTCTGGATTTCCAAACATAACCCCAATTTTTTCTCGTAATTGGTTGATAAAAAATAC
Source organism: Flavobacterium branchiophilum NBRC 15030 = ATCC 35035 (assembly GCF_002217205.1). GTDB lineage: Bacteria > Bacteroidota > Bacteroidia > Flavobacteriales > Flavobacteriaceae > Flavobacterium > Flavobacterium branchiophilum. The sequence goes on from NZ_MUGT01000038.1 coordinate 30,424, forward strand.
AGTGCAATTGGTTTTACTAATGGTACCCGTCAATTTTCTTAAGGCCTGTGACATTAATCGTGCATGTAAACCCATTTTTGAATCGCCCATTTCGCCTTCTATTTCACTTTTAGGAGTTAATGCTGCTACTGAATCTATTACAACAATGTCTATTGCACCAGATCGAATTAAATTTTCGGCGATTTCTAATGCTTGTTCTCCATTATCAGGTTGAGAAATAATCAAATTTTCAATATCTACCCCTAATTTTTCGGCATAATGTCTGTCAAAAGCATGTTCAGCATCAATAAATGCTGCTATTCCCCCGGCCTTTTGGGCTTCTGCTATGGCATGTAATGTTAATGTAGTTTTACCAGACGATTCTGGACCATAAATTTCTATGATTCTACCTCTAGGATAACCATTTACGCCAAGGGCTAAATCTAAACCAAGCGATCCTGATGAAATGGTTTCTACTTCTACAATAGCTCGATCGCCCATTTTCATTACGGTTCCTTTGCCATAGGTTTTGTCGAGCTTGTCTAATGTAAGTTGTAAGGCTTTTAATCTTGCTTCTTTTTCGTTAGAAGTTTTGTCTGCTGTATCTTTTGCTGCCATTATATTGATAATATTATTTGGAGTAAAATTAATGATTTTTTTTTAAATATTATTTTTTTATCTTGTAAAATATTATTTTTTTATGTGTCTATCAATATTCTAATTTAATCCGCAAAAGTAATTTTAATTCTGAAGTTTGTTTTGTTTTTTCAACCAAGTTTTATGGGTTGTACCCTCATTTTTAAATCGACTATTTATTAGAAAACACGTATTATTATATCATTATTATGTTTAAATATTTATATAAAAAGGGCTTTCTGTAGTGAAAGCCCTTAATTAAAATAAACAAATAACAAATTATAAATTTTCGCCGTGTTGTGTAATGTCAAGTCCAAGTTCTTCTTTTTCTTCGCTTACTCTTAATGGCGTGATTTTATTTACTATAAAAAATAAAGCGTAAGAAGCTGTAAAAGCAAAAATAGATACCCCAATTAATGCCTCGATTTGATGGAAAAACAAGTTGGTTTGTCCAAACCAAAGTCCTTCTTCGGTTAGTGCTGGATTTGCAGCTTTTGAAGCAAAAACTCCAGTTAAAACCATACCAACCATACCGCCAACGCCATGACAACCAAATACATCTAAAGCGTCGTCTATTTTCCCTTTAGGGAATTTGCTTACCACAAAATTACTAATTACACTAGCCGCTATTCCTATAAAAATAGCATGAGATAAGCTTACAAAACCAGCTGCTGGTGTGATGGCTACTAGCCCTACTACGGCACCAATACATGCTCCCATAGCAGATAATTTATGGCCTAAAATTTTATCTAAAAACACCCATGCCATACCAGCTGCGGCTGCGGCAACGGTTGTAGTACCAAGGGCTTGAACTGCTAATCCATTGGCTCCCATTGCAGATCCTGCATTGAACCCGAACCAACCAAACCACAATAAACCAGTACCCAACAATACATAAGTGATACGAGCAGGACTAACTTTTTGTACTTTACGTTTTCCAAGAAACATGGCACCAGCTAAAGCTGCCCAACCTGCACTCATGTGAACAACGGTACCTCCAGCAAAATCCAAAACACCAAGTTTAAACAACATCCCTTCTGGATGCCAAGTTGCATGTGCTAATGGTGCATATATTAGTAAAATAAACAATACCATAAACAATAAGTAGGCCCAAAAACGAATACGCTCTGCAAATGCTCCAGTAACTAATGCTGGTGTAATGATGGCAAACTTGGCTTGATACAATGCAAAAAGCATAAATGGAATAGTTGGTGCGAGGCTCCATGCTGTATTTGTACCAACACCTTGAAAAAACATATTTGGAAGCGGATTTCCGATGATGCCATGGATGGAAGGACCAAAACTGAGTCCAAAAGCAATAACCACCCAAAGTACCGTAACGATAATCATGGCCATAAAACTTTGTAACATCGTACTGATAACATTTTTTTTGCCAACCATTCCTCCATAAAAAAAACCTAACCCTGGAGTCATTAATAAAACCAAGGCAGTCGAAACCAACATCCAAGCGGTGTCGCCAGTATCAAATTTAATCGTTTCTGTTGGAAGTGGACTTGGAGTTAAAAAAACATTTGAAAATAATGTTAGTACCATTAAAGTGATCAAAATCACGCTTAAAATAATCTTTCTCATTGTGTGATGTTTTAAAATTTTTGGTAAAAGTATAAAAAAATCATCTACACCCCCAAATAAATTTAAAATTTGACTTCATTTTTGTTATTTTATAAATTTAACCCCCTTAAAATTACAGGGTAGCTTTAAAAAAAACGATAAAAAAATTAAATTATTGATAAGCAATGTGTTTTTTAATACTGGATTGACATCAATATTTTTAATTTTATCCTCTAATTTGTGTTTTTTTGGATTTAGTTTTAAAAAAGTGAGCCAAGATTTTTTTGAAATTTTTTTCTAACATACAACCTGCTTCGCTTGTTTGCTATTGCAAGGGTCGTATCCTATATTATACCAAATAAAATAAAAAATTAGCCCAATCTATTGGTTCTTNNGCCCAGCTATGCAACGATTATTTTTGTAAATTTTTCTAAAAAAAACTACGTATATTTGGACTATTTTATAAATATATTTAATATTATAAATACAGTTGGTATAAACGAAAACTATTTTGATGGTATATTAAATAAAAAAAATGATAGCGAAAATATCCCGCTATCAAATTTTTTTTTAATGATGTAAAGTTTTTATTTTTTGAACTGAATCGTCTGGCCAACATCCAAATGATTGTTTTTTGATATAACACCGCATAAGTGATACAACAATCTTGCTCCCACATTGCCATCCCAATCATCGTTGCCAGGTGCCACTTCTACTAAGTCGAATCCAATAATACATTTGTCAGACGAAGCCAATAGACTTAGTAAGTATGTTGTTTGTTCAAATGAAATGCCGCCTGGTACAGGAGTTCCTGTATTGGGGCAATACCATGTGTATAAAGCATCAATATCAAAACTTATTAACACATTGTTGGGTAACGAAGCTATGATTTGCAAACATTGATCGTGCCAGGTTGTACCTTTGAATTGTGCCGATTTTAAATCCATATCCGTATGCACACACACTCTTTCGCTAAGGGCAGTTTCTGCTTCTTGTTTGCAAAAATCACGAATGCCAATTTGAACAATTTTTGAAATTTGAGGAATTTGCAAAGCATTGTACATTATTGATGCGTGAGAATATGTGAACCCCTCATAAGCAATTCGCAAATCCATGTGAGCATCTAGGTGTAAAATCCCAAAATTATCATACTTGGTTGCCAAGGCCTGATAATATCCTAATGGTGTAGCATGGTCGCCACCCAAAAGGGCTACTTTTTTGCCTTTTTTTAACCAATATAAGGTACGTTGTTTTACCTCTTCGTTCAAATCTTTGCAGGCTTTATTGATTTTATCCAAATCAGATTGCAATGCTGGCAAACTTTCAATTACTTCGCCAGCTGTTAGAGCATCTATAATGGGCTGTGCCATAGATTTGAATTTATTACTGTCTGTGGCCCACTTTTGAGTTTGATCATTAAGGTCTAAATAAATACCTTGTTTCCATAAATTTGGAAACTCTTGATGGTGTAAATCTACTTGAAACGAGGCATTTAGCACTGCCTCTGGCCCTTCTGAAGCTCCAGATCCATAACTAACAGTTACTTCCCACGGCACTGGAATAATGATAATTTCACTTTCATCTGCCGAAAATGGTAGCCCAAAAATACTCTCGTCTGCCAAGCCTGGTTGTGAGGGATCAAAATTTAGAATTTTTTCTTGTTTAGTCATTGTTTTATTAAAATAGGATGCAAATATGTAACATTATTATCTAATTTCAAAAAATTTTAAGCCTTTTTATAAAACTGATATTTATATTATATTTGTATTAAAAGTATGGTTAAATTAATATTTTTAAAATAAGTAAAATTAGTATTAAAAATATATTTGGTATAGGCCACAAATCTAAAAAAACGATCATCCAATTGAAAAATCAATCATTAGCAATGATGCAAACATATTTACATACTTTTCACATCACTTATATAAAACATTTGTATAATAAAAAGGTAAAAATAAAGATACTTTAATAATAAATCCCTCAAAATATAAAAAAATGAGGGATTTGTTATATAAAATAGATATCCATTTTCAATCTATCAAACCCTATCAAAATTGAATCCAATTTTTGCCAAGTCTGTCCAAAAATCTGGAAACGATTTAGAAACTACATCAGCATTTTCAATTATAAACGGCACTTTTAGGGCCAATGGAGCAAAGGCCATAGCCATTCGATGGTCGTTATAAGTTGCAACAGTAGCACCAGAAACTATGCTGCCAGAATGGGCCTCTAACCACAAACTATCGTTGCTAACCCGAACACTAGCACCAAATTTGGTTAGCTCCGCTTTTAGGGCTTCTAAGCGGTCTGTTTCTTTAATTTTTAAAGTATGCAACCCAGTAAGTGTACAACCCATCGACAATCCAAAACAAGTAACCACTATGGTTTGGGCAATATCTGGACAATTATTAAGATCTAAATTCAAATCAACTATAGACGGAGCACCAACTTTTGAAAGCAATATAGACTCGTTTTCAAAAGTTGTAGTTACACCAAAATGTAGATAAATTTGTGCCAATGCACTGTCCCCCTGAAGACTATGCTTTTTATAACTTGTTAATTTTATTTGTGTCCCAATTTTTGACAAGGCCACAATAGAATAAAAATACGACGCCGACGACCAATCCGATTCTACAAGTCCTCTTACTTGGTTTTCAATATTTGACATGGGCAAAACAGTAATTTTATTACCCTCAAATCGGGTGCAAACCCCAATTTCATGCAACAATCCCAAAGTCATTTTGATGTATGGTACAGAGGTTATGTCGCCCTCAAGTGTCAGTTCTAAACCGTTTTCTAGTTTGGGTGCTATCAACAACAAGGCCGAAATATATTGACTACTCACATTAGCTTTCATCTTTATTTGGTTGTTCCATAATTGCCGCCCCACTATTTTTATCGGCGGAAAACCCTCTTTTTCTGTATAAGTAATTGTTGCCCCAAGCTGGTTCAAAGCCTCAACCAAAATTTGTATAGGACGCTCCTTCATCCTTGACGAACCCGTCAAAACAACCGTTTTGCCGCTCTGAATGGCAAAATAGGCCGTCAAAAAACGCATTGCAGTACCCGCATGATGGATGTCTATTGTATGTTCTTGCGTAGCTAACGCCTGTGTCATAACCTCAGAATCGTCCGAGTTCGACGTATTGTCCAACACAATAGAAGGATACAAAGCTTGAAGTAATAAAAACCTGTTAGTTTCTGATTTTGAACCTGTTACAGCTACGTCCGATTGTATTGCACATGTCGATTGTTGTAATGAAATTGTCATTTAGTATGGTTTAGTTGTTGTTTTCAACTGCAAATATAATTTTTTATAAACAATCTCAAAAACGATTCAACAGATAAATAAACAAGCATATACCGCATCAATCAGATTCATAAAATAAACAAACTTTTTTATCAAATCATCAAATCTAATAAAAATAAGGGCGTGTCCCTCCGTAAAAACTCCGGGTCGGGCTATTCGTTGCAATCTTTTTTGCCCCAAAAGAGGGGGCAAAAAAGGATTTCCACTGCTATCCCTCACGCAAAATCAACCTTCAATAAAAAAAACCTCAAAAGTTACCATTTCAAAAAAAACAGTAGCTTCTGAGGGATTTGCAACAAAATTAAAATTTAAAATAGATCCTTTTAAAAGGGTATAGGTTGAGGCTACAAAATAGTTACAACGTCATAGAAAGGCAAGTTCCAATTAAAAGGGTATAGGTTGAGGCTACAAAATAGTTGCAACGTCATAGAAAGGCAAGTTCCAAGCATCTGAAACACCTTTATAAACAATTTTGCCTTGTGCAATATTCAAACCTTTTTTAAGCTCTTCGTTGTCCAAACAAGCTTTTTTCCAACCTTTGTTGGCCAGTTGAATGGCATACGGCAAGGTAGCATTTGTAAGTGCCAATGTAGAAGTATAAGGCACAGCACCAGGCATATTGGCCACACAATAATGTACAATATCATCAATAATAAAAGTAGGGTTTTCATGCGTAGTGGGTGTACAAGTTTCTATACAACCCCCTTGATCTACGGCAACATCTACCACTACCGTACCAGGATTCATTAATTTGAGCATGTCTTTTGTAATCAAATGAGGGGCTTTTGCACCAGGAATTAGCACAGCACCTACTACCAAGTCCGATTTTGTAATAGCTTCGCAAATGTTGTAATGATTAGACATTACGGTGGTAACATTGGCAGGCATAAAATCTGAAAGTTGTCTCAATCGAGCTAAATTTACATCCATTATAGTAACTTTTGCACCAAGTCCAGCGGCCATTTTTGCAGCTTGTGTACCCACAATACCACCCCCCAAAACCAATACTTGTGCTGGTGGCACACCAGGCACACCACCCAGCAATATCCCTTTTCCTTTTAATGGTTTTTCTAAATATTTGGCTCCCTCTTGTATAGCCATTCGCCCTGCAACTTCAGACATTGGTATTAATAAGGGCAAGCTTCGGTCTGTTTTTTCCACAGTTTCGTATGCCAAACAAACAGATTCTTGAGCAATCATGGCATGCGTCAAAGGCTCTGAAGAGGCAAAATGAAAATAAGTAAACAACAATTGGTCTTTTTTTATCAATGGATATTCAGAGGCAATTGGCTCTTTTACTTTTACAATCATTTCGGCAATGGCATATACCTCTTCAATAGTGTTTAAAAGGACAGCACCCGCATTTTCATAGGCCAAATCGCTAAAACCACTGTTTTCGCCAGCCGTTTTTTGAACATACACTTCATGACCATTTTTTTTAAACTCAGAAACACCAGCAGGTGTTACAGCTACACGATTTTCGTTATTTTTAATTTCTTTTGGAACACCTATTATCATGGTTATATTTTTTTGGGTTAGCAATGATACAAAACTACTATTTTAGAAAATATTAAGTGTAATTTGGTTTCAATTCAGAAAAAATTCTTTATTTTTGAAATTATAAAGCAATTTTTTTGGTAATAGTACTAAAATAAGATTTGTAAAAGAAAAATAAACGGAAAAACATAATTTTATTAAATAAGAAAAAAATGATATTTGACGAAATAGATAAAAAAATATTACAGTTGCTTCAGGACAACGCCCAACTCACGTTGAAAGACATAGCTTCCAAAATAAATTTGTCGTTATCGCCCGTTCATGATCGTGTAAAAAAACTTGAAAAAGAAGGGGTAATTGAAAAATATGTTGCCATTTTAAACAAAAAAAAAACAGGCAAAAACCTAGTCGTATATTGCCAAGTAACACTCGTAAGACAAACCATTGATGTAGCAGAATCTTTTAACAAAGCCATCATGAGTTTGCCCGAAGTGGTCGAATGTCATTTTGTTTCGGGTAGTTTTGATTATATGCTCAAAATTATTTTGCCCGATATGGAAACCTACCACCATTTTCATCAAAAAAAATTATCAGTTTTAACGGGAGTTTCACAAATCCATACTTTTTTTGCAATGGCCGAAGTAAAAAGTACAACAAAAATACCCTTGTAAATCAATTAAATACAATCAAATAAGGACTTGTTACAATAGTTTTTTTTTGAAAATGACGTAAAAATTTATACATTTACCCAAAATTTAACGACATGTGTTCAAGCATCATATCATTACAAAATGCCAATATCGTTCAAGAAGGAAAAACCATCTTAACGAACGTTGATTTGGAAGTAGAAAAAGGAGCATTTATTTATCTTATTGGCAAAACGGGTACGGGTAAAAGTAGTTTAATCAAAACACTGTATGCCGATATTCCTTTGGCAACAGGACAAGGCAAAGTGGTTGGCTATGAATTAAATGGCTTGAAAGACAAAGATATCCCTTTTTTGAGAAGAAAAATTGGTATCGTTTTTCAAGATTTTAAATTATTGTCAGATAGAACGGTATATAACAATTTGTTGTTTGTATTAAAAGCCACAGGCTGGCAAGATCTAGCAATGATGAACGGCAAAATACAAGAAGTACTCGAAAAAGTAGGAATGCAGCAATTTGCACAAAAAATGCCACACCAACTTTCGGGTGGCGAGCAACAAAGTATTGCCATTGCTAGAGCCTTACTAAATGATCCAGAACTTATTTTAGCAGACGAACCAACGGGTAATTTAGACCCACAAACAAGCGCAGAAGTGTTGGATGTATTAAGAAAAATAAATGCCAACGGCAAAACAGTTATTATGGCCACACATGACTATGCTGTATTAATGAAATTTCCTTCCAAAACACTTAAATGTGATAGCGGAACCCTTTTTGAAGTTATTCCAAAAGGGCATTGATTTTGGCTATCCATTGGCCTTTATGATATTCTAAATTAAAGTGCAAACTAAATCCGCCTATGCCTTTGAGGTTGGATATGTTTGATTTATATTTGCATCAAAAACAGATCATTCAATTTCACCAAAATCAGTTGGTATTTTCAAATAAAAAACAATGAAACACATTAGAAATTTTTGCATCATTGCCCACATAGACCACGGAAAAAGTACCTTGGCAGACAGACTTCTTGGTGCTACACAAACCGTAACTGCCCGTGAAGAAAAGGCTCAATTGCTGGATAACATGGACTTGGAGCGTGAACGTGGGATTACGATAAAAAGCCACGCGATACAGATGGAGTACAAATACAAGGGCGAAGATTATATTTTGAACTTGATTGACACGCCGGGACACGTAGATTTTAGCTATGAAGTTTCTCGTTCTATTGCGGCATGTGAAGGCGCTTTGTTGATTGTAGATGCGGCGCAAAGTATTCAGGCACAGACGATTTCTAATTTGTATTTGGCATTGGAAAACGACTTGGAAATTATTCCGGTTTTGAACAAAGTAGATTTACCAAGTGCTAATCCTGAGGAGGTTAGCGACGATATTATTGATTTATTGGGTTGTAAACTGGAAGATATTATCCATGCTTCGGGAAAAACAGGTTTTGGGGTCGAAAATATTTTGGCTGCCATTATCGAAAAGATTCCAGCACCCAAAGGAAACAAAGACGAGCCACTTCAAGCCTTAATTTTTGACTCTGTTTACAATCCTTTTAGAGGTATTGAGGTTATTTTTAGGGTTATTAACGGTGAAATTAAGAAAGGGCAAAAGATTAAGTTCATGGCAACTGGCAATGAATATTTTGCGGATGAAATTGGTACTTTAAAACTAAATCAAGTGCCAAAAAATGTTATTTCGGCAGGCGATGTTGGGTATTTAATATCGGGAATTAAAGAAGCCAAAGAAGTAAAAGTGGGTGATACCTTGACCGATGCCAAAGAGCCAACTAAAAATATGATTACTGGTTTTGAGGATGTGAAACCGATGGTATTTGCAGGGATTTATCCTGTTGATACTGAGGATTATGAAGATTTGCGTGCCTCGATGGAAAAACTGCAATTGAACGATGCTTCGTTGGTTTTTGTGGCAGAAAGTTCGGCGGCATTAGGGTTTGGTTTTAGATGTGGATTTTTGGGAATGTTGCACATGGAGATTATCCAAGAGCGACTGGAACGGGAGTTTGACATGACGGTAATTACCACAGTGCCCAACGTTTCGTATTTGGCTTACACCAAAAAAGACCCTGAAACACCACTTATTGTAAACAATCCTTCGGACTTGCCAGAGCCGTCAAAATTGGATCGTGTGGAAGAGCCTTTTATAAAAGCAACCATCATTACAAAGTCTGATTTTGTGGGGAATGTAATGAGTTTGTGTATCGAAAAACGAGGATTGATAACCAATCAAACCTATTTGACAACCGAACGTGTGGAGTTGAATTTTGACATGCCTTTGGCGGAAATTGTATTTGATTTTTATGACCGTTTGAAAACCGTTTCTAAAGGATATGCGTCGTTTGACTATTCGCCAATTGGGATGCGAACCTCTAAATTGGTAAAATTAGACGTGCTTTTGAATGCCCAAACAGTAGATGCACTTTCGGCTTTGATTCACGAAGATAACGCCTATAATATTGGTAAAAAAATGACCGAGAAATTGCGTGAATTGATTCCGAGACAGCAATTTGACATTCCGATTCAAGCGGCAATTGGCGCAAAAATCATAGCTCGTGAAACGATAAAAGCTTTGCGAAAAGACGTAACCGCCAAATGTTATGGAGGGGATATTTCGCGTAAGCGTAAATTGCTTGAAAAACAGAAAAAAGGTAAAAAACGGATGCGCCAAGTGGGGAATGTAGAAATTCCGCAAGAAGCGTTTATGGCGGTGTTGAAGTTGAATGATTAAATTATTAATTACTTTATCAAATAATGATGTATCTAAATGATGAAATAAAAAAAGAACTCGATTATTTTAAAAGAATGAACGAGCACTTGACCATAAATGCTGGAAAAAGCACTTGCAAAGTTTCTGATGCAAGTGATGAAATTTCATATATGGCATTGAGTGCCTCTTTAGCAATGGATTTACATGAAGAAGGGTTTTTTGAGAATTTTCATATAACAGATAAATTTATAAGCGGTAAACAGGAGTTATTGCTGGATGCGTATGCCTTTATAGAAACCGAATCAACTAATGAAAAGCATTTACATCTTTTTCAGTTTAAATTATATCAATCACAAAAAAATGCAGCTTCTCCAACAGAGTTGAGAGATTTTACTACATTAATGAATGACACCTTTGTGCATCCAGAGTTGAGAAGCGAAGAAACAATGCTAAATCCTGTTCTTAATGAAATAGACCAAAAAATTCAATCTTTTTTAAACAAAAGAAATAATAAAATTGCTGTTTATTGCCATTTTATCAATAATGCAAAAGGAATTAGTACTTCAAATAAAGATGCAATCAATAGTGTTTTAGGTAGATTTGAACGAGATAAACAGTTATATAATTTTAATGTACAGGTATATGGTTTACAAGATATTATAGAATTGGCAGTTGATGGAAAAATAAAAGTAGTTTCGGAGTTTATTAATTTTGAGATTGATGGACAACACTCTTATCGTTTTGAGGACAATTCTAAAAGAACAAGTTTAGGACTGCCAAAAAGAGTATTTATTGGTATGTGTAATATAAATGAGTTCATACGTTTACAAGATAAATACCATAATAATCAATTGTATTCTGAAAATATACGTTTATATTTAGGTGATCGAGGCAGTGTAAATAAAGATATAATTAGTACTATCACAAATATAGAAAGTATTTGGTTTCCATATATGAATAATGGAATTAGTATTATTTGTGATGAAATTGTTTTAGGCTCCCCAAGAGCAGACAAAGTTTTAAATATAGAATTAAAAAATTTGCAAATAATAAATGGATGTCAAACCGTAAATGCATTATATAATGCGAAATATGGAGAAAAAACTAAAGACAAATTTAATAATTCAGCAAATATTTTAGTTCGTGTTTATGAAATTGATTCTTTGCAAACCGATCTTAAACTTAATGTAATTAAAGCAACAAACAATCAAAATGCAGTAAAAACATATTCTTTATTGGCTAATGACCCTATTCAAATTGCAATAGGTGAAAATATAAAACATTTCGATTATATCTATGATAGAAAAGGCGAAGCAAAACAAATTACCAATAAAAAAATTGTTAGTATGCCAAATGGTGCATTAGCATATAGAGCAGTCTATATGGCAGCAGCTCAATCTTTACGTTCAAGAATGGGAGAAAGTAGGGTTTTTCAAAAATCAGAATACGAAAAAATATATAAAAATTCAGCATTGGATGATAATGAAGAGCTTTTTTTGTTAAGTAGTAAATTATTGTCATCATCAATTATATTAGATACTATTAGAGATCTAGTAAGAGAAAATTCAGAAAGCTACATCACTTCTCTCCCTGTTTTCAATAAGAGCACCTATTACATAGCTGGTCTAATCTATGCTTTAAATAAGAAGGAAATTGATGATTTGGCTAAAAACATGGTTGATTTATTACTTGAAAATAATTATGCCAAAACAAAAGGGCTTGACATTCCAAAAAAAATAATTTCCCTTTTGAAAAATAAATTCGCATCAACGGTAGATAATTTCACTGTTTTTTATAATTCGTTAGACATTGAGAAAACAGATATTGATAATTTATTAAAGAGTAGTGATTTTGGAAAATTATATAAAAAACATATAGAAAATATTTCTGGAGCATTAGAAGAATAAATATAAAAAATGCTGTAGTTGCTATTTGTAATCAATATTCAAACATTGAGGACATCAATAGCGGTTTTGGACCATCTGAAAGGCTGGAAAAAATTTACAAACAAAATGGTAAAAAGTACAATAAAATTATTGATGGAATGGATATTGCCGAGCTCACTGGAATTGAAAAAATGATAGAAAAATCATGTCGCTTCAGGATTTGGATTAAAAAATTAACAACCGAATTGTTGAAAAATAGTTAAGTAACCTTTTTACCCATGCTTTCCACTGATCCAATTTTCATTTCTCAAAAAGTAAGAAAAAAAACAAAATTTCGTTACAACCAATTTTAAACAATCTCATAAAAATAAGGGCGTGTCCCTCCGTAAACTACGGGTCGGGCTATCCGTTTCAAACAACGTTCATTGAACTCCAAAAGAAATATAATATTGTGAAATAATCTTTTTTTATTACCACATTCAGAAACTATATTCGTACAATACAACACCCCTTTTGGGGGCTGGAGGGCTTCTAAAAGGATTTTCACTACTATCCCTAACGCAAAATCACAAAATATATTTATAAAATAGTTCACAAATGTAAAGATATTTTATAAAAAATTTCAAAAAAAGGATGTCATAGCTCGGCTACGGAACTATTTTTTTTGACTCTTTTTAGCAAAAAAGAACCAATAGATTGGACAATTTTATATTTGTGTTTGCTATTGTTTCAGCCCCTTAA
>NZ_MUGT01000039.1 GCF_002217205.1 Flavobacterium branchiophilum NBRC 15030 = ATCC 35035
TGTATATTTGGTATAATAACTTGTTTTTTAGAATTTTATTTTTTAAACAATAAACCTAAAAAACAACTGTATCAAAACCCCATAAGTATCAAATGACCAATAACACAAAAAGGCTGTTAATTGATTTGAATTTGTTTACAAAAAAACTACTTTTGCACCTTAAACTCTAACTAGACCAATGAACACAACAAAAACAATTCAATCAGCGCTTATATCGGTTTTTTCAAAAGAAGGATTAGCACCATTAGTACAAAAATTACATGATTTGAATGTAACCTTTTATTCAACTGGCGGAACAGAGGAATTCTTAAAAAGTTTAGGTATTCCTGTTATAGCCGTCGAAGACGTTACAAGCTACCCTTCGATACTTGGAGGCAGAGTAAAAACGTTGCATCCCAAAATATTTGGAGGTATTTTAAACAGACAAGACAACGCCTCGGACGCAGAGCAAATGAAAACTTTTGATATTCCACAAATAGATTTGGTTATAGTTGATTTATATCCTTTTGAAAAAACAGTTGCCTCTGGTGCCAGCGAGTACGATATTATAGAAAAAATAGATATAGGCGGCATTTCATTAATAAGAGCCGCTGCCAAAAACTTTAAAGATACTGCAATAGTAGCCTCCGTAAACGAATATCCTGTTTTGATGGACATGATTACTGCTCAACAAGGTGCTACAACATTAGCCAACAGAAAATTATTGGCCACAAAAGCCTTTCATGTATCTTCTCATTACGATGCTGCCATTTTTAATTATTTTAATGAAGACGAAACCATTTTAAAACAAAGTTTTGACAAAGGACAAATATTAAGATATGGAGAAAACCCACACCAAAAAGGCTATTTTTTTGGTGAATTTGACTCAATGTTCAATAAAGTACATGGCAAAGAATTATCTTATAACAATTTGTTAGACGTAGATGCAGCAGTACAATTAATATCTGAATTTAAAAACGAAAAACCAACATTTGCAATTCTCAAACACAATAATGCCTGCGGATTAGCATCTAGAAACACCATAAAAGACGCATATTTAGCCGCACTTGCCTGCGATCCTACTTCGGCTTTTGGAGGTGTACTTATTGCAAATAGCCCGATCGATTTTGAAACAGCTCAAGAAATTAACAGCTTATTTTGTGAAGTAGTCATTGCACCAAGTTTTGATGAACAAGCCCTCACTATATTATCCGAAAAGAAAAACAGAATCATTTTGATTCTAAACGAAGTCCCATTGCCCGAAAAACAAGTGCGAACCTGCCTAAATGGTATTTTAGTTCAAGATAGAAATACCAAAACAGACGCTGCAACAGACTTGAAAACAGTAACCCATACCACACCCACTCCACAAGAAATAAACGATTTGATATTTGCATCAAAAATTTGTAAAAATACCAAATCCAATACCATTGTGTTTGCCAAAAACGATACATTAATAGCCTCTGGAACAGGACAAACCTCAAGAGTAGATGCCTTAAAACAAGCCGTAGAAAAAGCCCAAACCTTTGGCTTCAATCTACAAGGAGCTGTTATGGCTAGCGATGCTTTTTTTCCATTTCCAGATTGTGTAGCTTTAGCAAAAGAAGCGGGAATTACGGCAGTAATTCAACCTGGTGGCTCTATAAAAGACGAATTGAGTATCAATTATTGCAATGAAAACAATATAGCCATGGTGTTCACAGGAACACGTCATTTCAAACATTAATTATATAAAAATTAAGTCCATGTATAAACAAAAGGACGTTCACATTAGTTTGGATAAAAAATTTAAAAAAACCAAAATTCATTACAAATAAGTGAATTTTGGTTTTTTTTTCTTGATACTGTCCTAAAAAAAGTGAGTAAACATGATTCACTCCAGCTTCAGCCACAGTCAATTGGTCGTGGCTAGTGCTTACCAAATTTATAGGTGCCTCGCCACTACTATTTTCTATCAACGTCCATTCTTGTAAAAACTTACCTAAATTGGTTGTTGTACCTAATTTAGAAGAAACAATATTAAGCTGACTTTTTTTCTAAAATAAATTTTGTATTTGTTTATTTTGTATTTTTGTGTATTATTAAACAATTTATTTATGGACGCTATAAGACAATTTATAGATGTGAAAGACCATACTTTTCAGGTTATACTTCCTGATAATTTTAATGCTCGTAGAGTGGAAGTAATCATTCTGCCTTCAGAAGATGATGTTCCGCATTGGCAAAAAGATATTGTTTTAGGGCGAATAGAAGCCATAAAACAAAATCCAAACTTATTAATAGATGAAGACCAATTTTGGAAAGATCTAGAAAATGAGAGCTAAAATTAAATATGCTGTTTTTGTTAAAGAAGATATTAAAGAAGCCGTTAATTGGTACAATACATCTCAAAAAGGTTTAGGAGCAACATTCTTGAAAAATGTAAAAGATAAAATAAACTACGTTGCTGAAAACCCCGAAACAATACAAGTAAGATACCAAGATGTACAAATAGCTGTTGTTAAAACTTTTCCGTACACTATACATTATCAGTATAACGTAAAACAAAATACTATATACGTGTTAGGTATTTTCCACACTTCAATAAATCCAGATACTTGGGCTAAAAGATTATAATTTTTACAGTTTTTTATAAAATAACAAATGCCACATTTACTTGGCATTTTGCTTTTTATTTAGTTGGTACACCAAAGGATTCGTGCACCAGCGGGGGAACTCCTAAAAGAACCAGAAAAAAATAGTTATGTTAAAAAATAAGGTTATTTTAGTGTTTTTATTTAGTTAAATTTGCAATAAATATTTCTTTATAAACGTTAACCATGAAAGTAGTAATAGAGGTACCAGACAATAAATTAAATTTCGCACTCGAAGTGTTGCGTAGTTTAGCATTTGTAAAAAAAGTAAAACCAATGTCTAATGAAAAAATTAGTCTTTGGGAAGACTTAAAAGAAGCTTCAAACGAAGTGCAACTACACAAACAAGGAAAAATTAAATTAAAAACCGCTCAAGATTTATTCAATGAGCTATAGCATTTTACCAACCTCTCGGTTTGAAAAAGAATTAAAACGGCTGGTTAAAAAATTTCCATCGCTCAAAGATGAGTACAAAGAACTTATTGAAGAAATAAATAAAAACCCCGAAGCAGGAACTTTTATAGCCAACAATTGTTATAAAATCCGTGTCGCCATAGAAAGCAAAGGAAAAGGTAAAAGTGGTGGTGCTAGAGCCATAACTTATGTTTATGTTCAAACTGAAACAGTTTATCTTCTTACTATATACGATAAAGGAGAAAAAGAAAACTTAAAACCCAACGAACTCAAAATGATGATTGAAAGTTTAGGGTTATAAAATAACAAATGCCAAATTTAAGTAGCATTTTACTTTTTATTTAGTAGGTACACGAAAGGATTCGTGCACCAGCTATCGGAATTTTTTTCAGAAGCACACAACCGCTTTATAAAAGACTTCCAAAAAAATATAAAATAATAATAACGCTCCAATAATCACGACCCAACAACTCCTCCTTTGGGGGTTGTGGGCTTCTCGGGACTGCGGGAGGCTATCGGCTCTACCGGGATTACAATAGACAAATAGTTTTTCAGTTGACTTTTTGTTGCTTGTTTCAAGTTTATTTGGTTTCAAGTTTCAAGTTAAAAACCCTGTTAACATTTGAACTCTAACGGGGTTTGAAAAATTAAATTACTTGTAAAAAAAACTCAAATTTTTTATGAATTTTTACTTGGTTGAATCATAGTAATCAGGGGGGGGGCTGGGGTTAAAAATCTCTATCTCATTATTTTCGTTACTTAATAACACCATACCATTTAATTTATCATCATTGGCAATATATTTTTTATAATCAATAAGTAATGAATTCAAAAATAACACATCCTTATATTGGATGTCAAAAAAATAGAAATTTTCATCATCAAAATGTTTTTCGATGATTTTTTGATTAGTTACAGAATAATCACGAATAAACTCCATTTTTCTATCATTGTAAATGAAATGAAAATATATTTCATTTCTTTTAGTTTTTGAATTTATAAAATAAATAGTGTCTTTGTCTTCAAAATCTTTCATTAACTTTGTGTAAGTTAATAAAAACACTTTAAATACATCAATTAATGACTTGTCTTTAGCAAAAAAAGTTAGTATTTTCATTTTCTTAATTTATTTCACTATCTTTTTTAATTCTGCAGGGTTGGTAACTACTCTTACGCCTTGATTAGCTGCTTCTTGTATTTGCTTTTTTGTTGCTTTTGGCATGTAAAGTAAATATCCTTTTCCTTGGTCTTTTGCGTATTGTGAATTTTTGTGCGATTGATTTAATTTCATCTTATTGCCAGATTTCACTTCAATGTTGAAATTTTTAGTTGATATATCAACATCTCCTGCACCTCCAGAAAATTTATAATTAACATCGATATCATCAACTAACTCTCCTAATTGATATGCTAATTTACCTACAAAATTTCCATCAGTAGCACTATGCCAAACACCCGTTAGAGAATGAACTTTTTTTGTAGCCATCCCTAATTTTGTAACTAAACCTTTTGCAACATTGCTACTACCGTATTTAGAACAAAAATCCGCAAATTTTCCTCCAGCTAATTGTATAATAAAACCTAAAGCAAAATCTGTTCCTGCTTGTTCTAAACTATAATCGTCTTGGCTTAGTGCATTAGTCATTACATCAGTTGCTCCAGCAAAACCTGCTTTACCCCATTTACCGCCTGGAGCATTCCAAGGTATAGCTGCAAGGGCACCTGAAATCCCAACTTGCTTCCAATTGACTTTGTCAAACGCTTGTCCCCAAGTATTTACACTTGAATCAAATAAATAAGACATTGTCATTTGTGCCATCATATCAACAGAAGCACCAACTCCAAATTTAATCAACATTGGAACAATCGGAATCTTTCCGTTTGGATCAACTAAATTAACCGGGTTTTGATAACAATATCCGTAACTTGAAGAAGTTTGTTCAACTAAAGGATCCACACTCGCCCAAATACTTATCCTCGGATCATAATACCTTGCCCCATAATAATACAAACCGCTTTCCTCATCAAGTTCTTTACCGTTAAACTTATACGGTGAGTTGTGTGAGTTTTTATGCTCTTCAATGAACGTTTATCTCACATCGATTTTATTTTTTATTGGAGTTCGATGAATTTTATTTCCCCAAATGCAAAGTACTCGCTGTGTTGCGAAACTTCGCCCACAAAGTTAGTAATATAATTGGAACTACCAAAGCCCCCCAGCCCCCGAAGGGGGAGCTAGGAGTACTTACTTATGAACTGTTTGTTTTAATGTTTTTTTATTGTTTTAAATACCACCGCCCGAAAGGGTTAGTGCGACAGCGGGGATATTATCTCCTTCTTCATATGCTTTTTCAAATATTTTTTCAAAATCTGAACAATTATTCTTGATAAACACGTTGTCAATTTCATTATCAAAATTATTATACATACAATTGTTACATTTAAAATCAAATTTAGCTACACCAACTATTTGTTTTTGTCTTAAAAAAACTAAAATATCACAATAAGCATTTAGACATTTATAATCCTCTTTAACCAACTCTTTTTTATTTACAAAAATAGAATTTAATTCATGTATAAACTGATTATTTATTCTCTTTCCTTTAAATCCAAAATGTTGGAGATTTAAGTAATCTTTTTTATCAAAAACAGTATCATTATTACATATATTCATGAATTTTGTCGCTCTTGGACTTGTCACCTCACTTCTTGCATTGAAAAAATATTTATAATAATAAACTTCGTCAAAATTTATTACAGTGCTTTTTTTACAACTATTAAATAAAATTAATATTAAAAAATAAAATAAAACATTTTTTTTTATACTTTTCATAACTTTTGTTTCTTAAATAATTTCATGATGTCATTTTTATTTGGCTTCCAATCCCAATTAAAGGAGTGTATTTTTTTTCCTCCTTTAAACACATTCCACTTCTCTTTTTTACTTCCTCCATTGCTTGCCGTTCCAATTTCACCATTTTTAGAATACAACACAGGGCCTGAAGCACCTACTGTAATGATATTTTGTTTTTCTTTAGATATTTTTAACGCTATTCCTATTTGTTCTTCTCCTGACTTACAACTATGGAAAATTAAAATATTGTTTTCTTTATCTAAAATAGAAGAATCAAATTTATATTTACTAAACCAACTTTTTAAATTCTCAGAATTATAAACTCCCGTATAAGATCCAGACCTAGTACCAGGATAATCAAAAACAGCAAAGTATCCATCCCATCCATGACCATAAACATGAAATGTTCCTGTTTCAAGTTTTTGATTCTTTGCAGAATTAATAATATTTTGATTTACCCTAACATGACTGATTGCATCTAATCTTTCTCTACCTCTTAAACTCTTGTCAATTTGAACATCTTTGTCTACAGAGAAAATAACATTTCTATTTACAACATCTGTTTGTTTACCATTTGGATCAATTAGTCTTACTGGATTATCATAACAATACCCATAACTATTATAATTAAATTGGTTATAAAAACCGCCGTTATGGTCTCCGTTCCAATAAGTGCCATCAAATTGATACGGATCTACACTCGCCCAAATACTAATCCACGGGTCATAATACCTTGCCCACAAAGTTAGTACTATAATTGCTACTTACAAAGGCTCCAAAGGCCTACCGTGTACCAAATTTATTAGACAGATTGTAAACTAAAGTACAAACAAACGGTATAATTTTATTGAAATGTTTAGTAAAAAAATAAAACCATTTCAAAAGGTATGAAATGGTTTTATTTAAAATGGTTTTGGTATTTGATTAGCCTAACGCAGCTCTTCTAAATCCAGTAACAACTAAATCTTTGTCTAATGTTTTGGCATAAGCCGCAACGCTCAATTTGTTGTCTTTAATATAATCTTGGTTTACTAATGTATTGTCTTTAAAGAAACGGGCTAATTTACCTTTAGCAATATTGTCTAACATCGCTTCTGGTTTACCTTCTTGACGTAGAACGTCTTTAGCAATTTCGATTTCTTTAGCAATAGTTTCAGCATCAACACCATCTTCATTCAAAGCAATTGGTGCCATTGCAGCGGCTTGCATCGAAATGTTTTTGGCTACTTCGTCTGCTCCTTCTATGTTTTTTGATAGGGCCGTAAGCGTTGCAATTTTGTTTCCAGCATGGATGTACGAACCAATAAAAGCACCTTCTAATCTTTCAAAAGCTCCAATTTCGATTTTTTCACCAATAACACCAGTTTGCTCGATTAACTTTTCGGCTACTGTAATACCGTTGTAGTCGGCAGCCAAAAAAGCTTCTTTAGTGTCAAAGTTCAAAGCTAAAGCAGCAAAATCAGTAGCTAATTTTACGAATCCTTCGTTTTTTCCAACAAAGTCTGTCTCGCAGTTCAAAGATACTACAACACCAACCGTTTTATCAGCATTTACAGCTGCAATAACAGCACCTTCAGTAGATTCTCTGTCAGAGCGGTTAGCGGCTACTTTTTGTCCTTTTTTACGTAAGTTTTCGATTGCCAAATCAAAATCTCCTTCTGCTTCAACCAAAGCTTTTTTGCAGTCCATCATTCCTGCACCTGTGATTGTTCTTAATTTATTAACGTCTGCAGCAGTAATTGTTGCCATATTTTTTATAATTTAATTTAAAGATTAAAAGATTGAAAAATTTAAAAATTTAAAAAACAAAACTCCATTTAAAGGCCGTAGTTTTTCAAAACTTAAATCTTTCAATCTTTAAATTTGTTTGATTTATTCTTCTGTTGCAGGAGCTTCAGTTGCTACTTCGGCTACTGTTTCAGTTTCTTTTGCATCAGCATTTCTGTTAGAAAGTCCGTCAATTACGGCAGCTGTTACAAGAGATAAAATTTTGTCGATTGATTTTGAAGCATCATCATTGGCTGGAATTACATAATCTACCTCACGTGGGTCAGAGTTTGTATCTACCATAGCGAAAACTGGAATGTTTAATTTTTGTGCTTCTTTTACTGCAATATGCTCAGCTTTAATATCTACAACGAACAATGCAGCTGGCAATCTTGACATGTCTGCAATTGAACCTAAATTTTTCTCTAATTTTGCTCTAAGACGATCTACTTGCAAACGTTCTTTTTTAGAAAGTGTGTTGAATGTACCATCTTTTTTCATTTTATCAATAGAAGACATTTTTTTAACGGCTTTTCTGATAGTTACAAAATTGGTAAGCATTCCGCCAGGCCATCTTTCTGTAATATAAGGCATGTTTGCAGCTTTTGCTTTTTCAGCTACAATGTCTTTGGCTTGTTTTTTGGTAGCAACAAATAATATTTTTCTACCAGATGCAGCAATTTTTTTCAAAGCTTCGTTGGCTTCTTCAATTTTTGCTGCAGTTTTATATAGATTGATAATGTGTATTCCATTACGCTCCATATAGATGTAAGGAGCCATATTTGGATCCCATTTTCTAGTCATGTGTCCAAAGTGAACACCTGCGTCTAGTAATTCTTTTACTTCAACTTTGTTTGACATTTTTTTTACTTAGTTTACGTTCTGTTGATTAGCAATGTTCCGTTTTGGATTTGATGTTTTAAAAATTTCGATGTTTCAAACTTTTTAACCCCGGTTTCATTTAGATGCTAAACTAATTCCTACCTCGGTAGGCAACAACAACATTGTTTTTAAATTTTTTAAATTGCTTTTTAAAAGGTTTAAAACCTTTATAAAATAGCTGAAAATATTAACGCTTAGAGAATTGAAATCTCTTACGAGCTTTTTTCTGACCGAATTTTTTACGTTCAACCATTCTTGGATCTCTTGTTAATAATCCTTGTGGTTTCAAGATGGCTCTATTTCCTTCGCCAACTTCACACATTGCTCTGGCAATTGCCATACGAACAGCTTCTGCCTGACCTGTTGCTCCACCTCCATAAACATTTACTTTTACATCAAAGTTGCTTACGTTTTCTGTCATAGACATTGGTTGTAATACTTTGTATTGTAAGGTAGCTGTTGGAAAATATGTTGCAAATTCTTTTTTGTTTACAGTGATTACTCCTGTTCCTTCCGAAACGTAAACACGTGCAACAGCGGTTTTTCTTCTACCGATTTTGTGAATAACTCCCATTACTTAAGATCATTAAGGTTAACAGTTCTAGGTTTTTGAGCCGCTTGTTTGTGCTCTGAACCTACAACAACATTTAGGTTTCTAAAAAGTTCTGCTCCCAATTTGTTTTTTGGCAACATCCCTTTTACTGCTTTTTCTACTAACAATGCAGGGTTTTTGCTTTGTAGTACTTTTGCAGTCAAAGTTCTTTGTCCTCCTGGGTAACCTGTATGACGCATGTAAATTTTGTCATTCATTTTTGTACCTGTAAGGTTGATTTTTTCTGAGTTGATAACTATTACGTTATCTCCACAGTCCACGTGGGGGGTATAGCTTGGCTTGTACTTGCCTCTCAAAATCATAGCGACTTTTGATGCAAGACGTCCTAAGTTATGACCCTCAGCATCTACAACTATCCACTCTTTTGTTACAGTGGCTTTGTTTGCTGAAATTGTCTTGTAGCTTAATGCGTTCACAATAAATTTTTTTAATTAAACATTCCATTCCAAATTCGACTATGCGAAATTCGGACTGCAAAAGTACATTATTTATTTTAAATACAAAACCTATTTTTATTTTCTTTTTTTATTGCTTTTCAACGAGTTACCTTTTTTTATGATGCCATTCTAAAATTGTACTTAGGATACAGCTGTTTTTAAATGTAATTTACTGTTTATTTTCCTATTCAATACCTCTTTAAATCGCCGCATTTGCCAGCCTTTTGATGACTTTTTATACCTCCATTTTCTAGCCACCGATTGTAACTACCCTGATGGTGCTTTGTATTGTAGTGCAATGGTTTTATTATCCATTTACACAAGGTTTTTGGATTGGTTTTGGATTTTCGATTTGGTTCAAAA
Source organism: Flavobacterium branchiophilum NBRC 15030 = ATCC 35035 (assembly GCF_002217205.1). Lineage (GTDB taxonomy): Bacteria > Bacteroidota > Bacteroidia > Flavobacteriales > Flavobacteriaceae > Flavobacterium > Flavobacterium branchiophilum. The sequence continues at coordinate 9,943 of NZ_MUGT01000039.1, forward strand.
AGTACAATTTTAGCCTCTTCTTTAATCACTTTTTATAGCAAATAGATTTTAATGTCGTTTCATTAAGAGTTAATTTGTAAATTTGCATTTCATAATACAGCAACTATTATAAAAAAAACTAAAAAATGGCATTACAAAACACCAATCCAACACAAACGAGTGCTTGGCAATTATTAGAACAGCATTTTCAGGAAATGAAAACTATTTCAATGAAGGAAATGTTTGCAAGCGACCCCGACAGATCATCAAAATTCCACATCCAATGGGATGATTTTTTGATAGATTATTCCAAAAATATTATAAACAGCAAAACCATGCAGCATTTGCTGGATTTGACAAAGGAAGTGCAGCTCAAAGAGGCCATAGACCAATATTTTGATGGCGGAATTATCAATAAAACCGAAAACAGGGCTGTTTTGCATACGGCTTTACGAAGTACCGAAGCCGAAGCCGTTATGGTAGATAATCAAAATGTACTTTTGGAAGTTGCGGCCGTAAAAGCTAAAATGAAACAATTTTCAGACGATATTATTCTTGGAAATAAAAAAGGATATACCAATCAAAATTTTACTGATGTAGTGAATATTGGAATTGGAGGATCTGATTTAGGGCCAGCAATGGTTGTCGAGGCTTTGCAATTTTATAAAAATCATTTGAATGTTCATTTCGTTTCAAATATAGACGGTGATCATGCACAGGAAATTATCAAAAACTTAAATCCAGAAACCACTTTGTTTGTTATTGTTTCTAAAACGTTTACAACTCAAGAAACTTTAACAAACTCTGAAACCATAAAAAAATGGTTTTTGCAAAAAGCTTCGCCAGAAGATGTTGCCAAACATTTTGTGGCGGTATCAACTAATATTCAAAATGTAACTTTATTTGGAATTCACCCCGATCATATTTTTCCAATGTGGGATTGGGTTGGCGGACGCTTTTCGTTGTGGAGTGCCGTTGGTCTTACAATAAGTTTGGCTATTGGTTACAATCAATTTGACGATTTATTGAGCGGTGCTCATAAAATGGACCAACATTTTAAAAACACCCCATTCGATCACAACATACCCGTAGTTTTGGCCTTAATCAGTGTTTGGTATAACAACTTTTTTGGAGCAGAAAGTGAAGCCATTATTCCATATACGCAGTACCTTCAAAAGTTGGCTCCTTATTTGCAACAAGGAATTATGGAAAGCAATGGCAAAAGCATTGATAGGAATGGCAATGCTGTAACTTATCAAACAGGAACTATTGTTTGGGGAGAGCCTGGCAGCAACTCGCAACATGCTTTTTTTCAATTGATCCATCAAGGAACAAAGCTGATTCCGTCTGATTTTATTGGATTTGTAAAATCGTTATATGGTAATGAAGACCACCACAACAAACTGATGTCTAACTTTTTTGCTCAAACCGAAGCCTTGCTCAATGGCAAAAATTATGATCAAGTTCAAGCAGAATTTTCTAAAAATGATTTTGCTACTGGCAAAGCAGCTTTTTTGACTCCTTTCAAAATTTTTGAGGGAAACAAACCTACAAACACTATTTTGATTCAACAACTAACACCAAGTACTTTAGGAGCATTGATTGCTATGTATGAGCATAAAATATTTGTTCAGGGTATCATTTGGAATATTTTTAGTTATGACCAATGGGGAGTAGAACTTGGCAAACAATTAGCCAACTCAATCTTGTCCGAAATTGAAACTGGTAAAATAAATGCACATGACCATTCGACTGCTTTTTTATTGGATTATTATTTAAAAAACAAATAAATTTTTACATGTAATTACTTCAAATAAAGCAAATACAAAATATATTTACAGATAAAGGGTGTCCAAAAAAGTTGATTTTTTATACTTTTAGGCCACCCTCTTGTTATGTCAAACCGATATCAAAACATTATTTTCGTATAAACAATTGACTATCAATAGTTATACCGCAAAAAATTGTTCTAATTCTGCTAACGTTTCAGAAGTAGTTTGGATGTCTTTTACAATAACGCCTTTGTTGAGGGCTACAATTCTGTTTGAAACTTCTACGGTATGAGTCAAATCATGGCTAGATACTAAAACGGTAATATTGGGATTGTCGGCCAAGTCTTTGATGATTTTTTTTAATCTAAATTGGGTCGAAGGATCCAAATTTGCAAAAGGTTCATCAAGCACAACCACTTCTGGTTTGCCCAATAATGTGGCTACAATACCTATTTTTTTCATATTGCCTTTAGAAAAATCGCGAATATATTTTTTGCTATTTAATATTTCGTTGTTAAAAAAATCTTGAAATTGATTCAATTCAGTATCAACATCAGATTTTGTCATGCCTCTTAATTCGCCTACAAAATAAAAATACTCTTCGGGAGTAAGGTAATTAATTAAAAAACTTTCGTCTAAAAAAGAAGTAGTAAATGGCTTCCAATCTTCTGAAATAGCTACCTTAACATTGTTGTTAATGATATGTCCTGTTGTGGGTTTGATAAGATCCAAAAGAAGGCTAAAAAATGTAGTTTTTCCTGCACCATTATTACCTACAAGCCCAAAGCTTTCTCCTTTTTTTATTTCTAATTGTGCTATATTCAATACCGTAGTACCGTTGTATGTTTTGGTTAAATTTTGTATCTGTATCATCAATTTGTAGTTTGAATGGATTAATGTTTTTTTTAAAAAATGAAAATTAATTATTGAATTTATTAAACTTTTATTAGTCTTTTATTGACACAAACGACTTGTTGTAGCGGCACTATGATTTTTTATAAGCACTAATTGTGCTATATTTTTCTGATTGGTACACTTTTTCAATTTGAGTAAAAACCCTATTTCTAAGTGCAAAACCTAATATTCCAACAAATGCCACTAACAATAAACCTGTGTTTGCATCAAATAAATACAAGCCCAACGCATACAACAATATGGGAATTAACATTTTTGGTATAGAGATGAGCAACGTTTGTACATTAAAAGCTTTTTTGTCGCCAAAAGCCCCTTTAGCTGCAGCCAAATCGATAGGCGTTTTAGTATAGGCACCCGCAAAAAGCACAAGATGTGAGTTGATACCAATATTGTAGATAGCTCCCGCAACTATACACCAATAAGCATGCATGCCAAAATAGATATATCCCGAGGCTACTATCGTACTGAATGTAGTTGCTATAACAATAAGCCACCATTTTGAGGTTAGATAGGCTCGATAAGGAATGTTTTGTGTCATCATAAACGAATAATGCTGACTATCCCAACTTGGAACAAACTGTCCGAAAGTAAACAAAAAACCACCAGACACAAAGAGGCCGGCAAAGATGTGCATAATTTGAGGTTGGTTGGCGTTTTCTCTAAAAAATAGGATGCCATAAAACAAAAACAAAATGCTCATCATGACGGTTGTTTTGGACCGTTTATTGCGTTTGATCAATCGAATATCATTTTTCAAAAATGTACCCAAATGTCCAAATTGGTCCAGCCATTTCATGTTTTCGGTAGTTGCATTGGCTACTTTTGTTGCTAAACCCGCATCTAAATACAATTCTTTTTTGTAAAAACGAAAGGTGTATCGATACAAGAAAACAGCTAAGCCTAAAGGCAACAAAAACAATCCGAATTGGTTAAAAAGAGCATCAAAAAAAACTTGAGTATAATTTGAAATAACAAATACTTGATAATATTCCAATGCCGCAAGGGTAGCGACAACAGCGAAACAATATGTTAGAAAAGTGGTACTGTTGTCTAATAAAATATTTACAAAATTCAAGCAATAGATAATGGCCATAATAGCCAAATGCCAAGCCAAAACTTGCCCCACGGCATACCCCTCTACAATTAGAACAATAGAAAATGGAATAAAAAACAAAGCATGTAACCAATTGAAAAACGACACCATGGTTTTGCCAATGGCATAATGAACAATACCGTTTTTATTGAAAGGCAATGTTAGTAATTGTTTGATATGCACAACGGGCATTTTTTGTAAACCAAAACGAAACACTAAATCGACCAAAAGATAATAAATCAAATATTTATTAACCATAAATAAGGGGTTTAACCCATTTTGTTTTAGTGCATAATAAGCCCCTATTCCCATCAAAAGCAGCAATGCACCATACACAAAAGCCATACAGATTAAAAAAATACTGTAAGCTACATTTTTAGTAAAAGAAGCCGACCGGCTAAAAGATTTCCACTCGAGATAAAGTAATTTTTTGTACATACGAAATACTTTTTTCTATTTGTACGTAAGAATCTGAAAAAGTTACAAATTTTTAAGTAAAAAAAAGCATTATTGATTATTTTAAGCTTTATGTCTATCGGTAACTAGTGCTTTTATGTTTTGGAAAAAAAATCTATACAGTGTCTGCTGATTTACTACTAATTAGTTACTATATAAAACATTACATTGATAAAAACAATGTATAGTGCAAAACAAAATGCTAAAATAAATTAATACCAAATATACCTATAAAACTAGCTGATTGCTAATATTACCGCAATTTGCGTTAGGGATAGCAGTGGAAATCCTTTTTTTGGGCGGGTGTGGGCTTTTTCTGCCCTTACCCGCCCAAAAAAAGATTGGAACGGATAGCCCGACCCTTGTGGTAACGCCCAAAATATACGCTATTGATTGGGTGCTTTATTTAGAATTGAGCCTTAAAATATTTTTTTAGCATCCATTTTCAAAAAAATGAACAACAAAATAGTAAAGCCCCATAAGCCAGACCCCCCGTAGGAAAAAAACGGCAATGGCACTCCAACGGTTGGAAAAATACCCAAAACCATGGCGATATTTACAAAGGTGTGTATAAATAAAATGCCCGCAACACAATAGCCATATACCCTACTAAATTTGGTTTGTTGTCGTTCGGCTAAGTATAATATTCTAATAATTAGCCCTACAAATAAGCCAATAACAAGTACACAACCAAAAAAGCCCCACTCTTCGCCAACAGTTGTAAAGATATAATCGGTGTGTTGCTCTGGTACAAAACCGCCTTTGGTTTGTGTGCCTTCAAGGTATCCTTTGCCAAACCAGCCTCCAGAGCCTACTGCTATTTTTGATTGATTGGTATTGTAGCCAATGCCTTTCATATCGACTGCTTTGCCTAATAAAATATTGAAGCGGTCTCGGTGGTGTTGTTTAAAAACATGATTGAAAACATAATCAACCGAAAATACATAGCTGGTTACTGAAAATAATAATATTGAACTAAAAATGAGATTTCTGTTGATTTTACGGCTTTTGACATAATGGATAATCAACAATAGCAATACCGCCAGCGAAATATAAATAGGCTGAAAAACCAAAGCACATACGAATAATAGGATGGCTAAAAAACCTATTTGCAAATACCAAGTGGGCAAACCTTCTCTGTACAATACAAAAAAGAAAACAAAATAGATCATGGCACTTCCTGGGTCTGGCTGGGGCAATATGAGTAATACGGGCAAAAATACAATTGCCAAAGCTTTGATTTGGCTGTCCATTTTTTTTAAATTGATTTGGACATCGCTCAAATATTTTGCTAATGCTAATGCGGTTGCTGCTTTTGCAAATTCAGACGGCTGCAAAGTAAAACTACCAATCCCATACCAACATCTTTGTCCGGCAATGGTTTTGCCAAAAACAAAAAGGCCTAGTAATGATAATAAAGAAACTACATAAAGGATACTGGTATATTTTTCATAAAAACGAGATTCTACAAACAGCACCATCAAAATTATGGGTATAGTAAGTAAAATAAACATCAATTGCTTGCCATACAACTCCGACAAATCGAAGATAAAAGTTTCTTCTAAAGGCGTAGTTAAGGTGGACGAAAAGATATTCATCCATCCCATGATGACCAATACAAAATAAATGGATACACAAATCCAATCAATATTACCAATAACATTTTGATTTCTCATGAACTTTTAATTTTTGTAAGGTCAATAATTTTTAAGAGTACAAACTAGGTGTCGTTTTGGTGTTATGGATTCCCTAAATCTAATTCGGCATCTACGGTATTAGGTTTGGGCTTATCGGCAGGTTTAACTGCGGGTTTTGTTTCAGGGCTTGTGTTTTTTGGTACTAATGGTTTAGTAGTTTCTTTTTTTATAGTATCGGTTGGTTTATTTTCATAACGGTTGTAAAGCGGTTGTAAACTGGTATTGAACATGCGTTGCTCTAATCTGGTAAGGGTTATTTTCTTTTTGATGTATTTTTCTATCATCAAACTGACAATTGGCCCAGCAATATTGGCTCCAAACCCTCCATTTTCTACAAAAACAGCAATGGCAATTTTAGGATTTTCCATGGGTGCAAATGCTACAAAGATAGAATGGTCTTGTAATTTTACACGTCGTCCATAAATTTTGGCATAATTTTCTGCAGTACCTGTTTTTCCACATAAATTAATACCGGGCACTCCAAGTCCGTGAGCAGTTCCGTGGTTATATACATCGAACAAACCAGAAATTACAGGATCAAAATATTTTGGATCAATACTTGTTTGGTGTTTGGTTCTGAATTTTATGTCGATCAATTGTCCTTCAATATTTTTAATAATATGAGGTGTATAATAATAGCCTTTGTTGGCTACAGTAGCAATCATATTGGCCAATTGTATGGGTGTAGTCAAAATTTCGCCCTGGCCGATAGAATTTGAAACAATAGTAGTTCCGCCCCAACCTCCGTTTGGATACACTTTTTTATAATAAGCGGCATCTGGCACATGCCCTTTTCTACCAGTTGGCAAATCATATCCCATAAATTGACCTAAACCAAAACTTTTTACATGATTGCTCCATATATCAACAGCTTTTGGTGCCTTGTATTTGCCAATAGTTCGCAAATAAGCATTTGCAAAATAAGCATTGCATGACCTATAAATACCATTGTGCAATTGGTGTGGACCAGAACCTCCATGACATTTCATAAAATGACCTCTTCCCAAGCCAATTCCGTGGTGGCAAAAAAATGTTGTTTCTTCATCGATTACTTGCTCCTGAAGTGCCACAAGCCCTGTAAGAATTTTAAAGGGCGACCCTGGTGGATACTCTGCCAAAAGTCCACGGTCGTATGTTGGTTTTGCCAACGAATCGTTATACAACATGGTGTAATTTTTGGACCTTTCTCTTCCTACAAGTAAAGCTGGGTTATAAGAAGGAGCTGTTACAAGGGCCAATATTTCGCCCGACTTGGGGTCTATGGCTACTATACCGCCTCTTTTATTTTTCATAAGAGCTTCGCCATATTTTTGCAATTCAATATCAATCGTAAGTTTGATGTCTTTTCCTTGCACGGCAACGGTATCAAACTTGCCTTCTTTATAAGATCCTATTTCTCGGTTATATTTGTCTTTTTGAAGGTATTTAACGCCTTTTACACCTCTCAAAATTTCTTCATAACTTTCTTCAACACCTTGTTTTCCAATCAAATCGCCACTTTTATAGTAGGGTTGTTTGGAAATAATTCGTTCGTTTACTTGCGTAATGAATCCAAAAACATTGGCCCCAACAGCCACTTGATAATCTCTTAATGAACGCTTTTGAATTTCAAATCCCGAAAATTTTCGAGCTTTTTCTTGAAAAGCGGCATATTCTTGTTTGTTCAATTGTGGCAAAAATACCGAACGCAACATGGGACTATACGTTTTGGCTTTTTCCAGCTTTCGCAAAAAATCTTGTTTTGTAATATGCAACAAATTACACAATTCTAAAGTGTCTATGTCCTTAACATATCTTGGAGTAACCATAATATCATAAGAAGGCTGATTGGCAACAAGCAATTTGCCATAACGGTCATAAATATAGCCACGTTCAGGGTAATTATAATTGATTTTTATGGCATTATTTTCCGATTTTAGTTTAAAAGAATCATCAATAATTTGTAAATAAAAAATTCTAATCAAAAGCAATACCGCAGCTCCAATAACAATAGCGGGTAGTAACATTTTTCTCATCTCTTATTTGGCTTTATTAAATAAATAATACATATATTTATTATTATTGTAAATGCAGCAGTCAATATTGTTTTGTAAAACAGCTCCCAAAGCAAATAAAAGCTAAACAATTCTAATATAAAAAACACCAAGTGGTGTATCATTACAGCTAAAAGAATAAATGAAAATCTTTCGGGCGAAAGGACATCGTTGAGCCTAACGGTTTGATATTCATAACTCAATCCAAATGCGGCTTTAAACAACCATGGTCTAATATAGGCTAATACAAGACAAGCTGTTGCATGAACCCCTCCTGAATTTGAAAACAAATCCATAAAAACACCTAAGGCAAAACTTGCCAATAAAAGGCCATTCCGATTGCTATTTACTGGATATAAGATAATGAATAAAATATAGGGATATGGATTTAAAAAACCGCCCAAATTCAAACGGCTACAAATCACTTGTTGCACGGCAAGTAGCAGCACAAAACGGGCCATATTATGTAATACAGTACTATTCATTTTTAGTAGTCTTGGCTTCTAATGATTTTTTTTCTAAACTTACTGCTTTTTTTATTACATATACATGTCCTAAATTGGTCATATCATTAAACAATTTGATATCTAATGTAAAATAATTGGTTTCATCATCTGTATATAATTTTTCTACTATTCCAATATTAACATTTTCAGGAAAAATATCTGATTGTTCGCCCGTAACAATAGTGTCGCCTTTTTTTACAGAGGCCAATCTTGGAATATCCACTAATTGTACAAAACCCGTATTTTCACCATTCCAAGTTAAAGTACCAAAGTGATTTGATTTTTTTAACTTGGCATTTATTTTAGAATTGACGTTCAAAATACTTTGTACAGTTGCAAAATTAGCAGATGTATTTTCGATGATTCCAACAATGCCTTGGTCGTTTACAACTCCCATATCGGTTTTGACACCAATTTTTTGTCCTACATTCAAGGTCAAATAATTTTCTTGTCGGGTATAAGAATTATTAATAACCTTGGCCAAAATAACATCTGTATGATGAAAGCCACTTAAATTTGGGTTGATGATGGGTACAACAGTATCTTTCTTATTAAATAATAGCATTTTCAATCGGGCGTTTTCTGCAGCAAGCGCTTGATTTTGACCACGAAGACTTAAGTATTCGTCTAGTTTGCTCAATTCGTTATACACATTTCCGCTTACAAAATTGGCCGAACTGATTATTTTACTTTTATGATAGGAATGAGATTGAATGGTAAAACCCAAGCCAGTACTTAATAGCAACAAAAACAGTAAGTTATTACTGTTTTTAATTAAAAAATTTACTATTTGCTGCATCTTTGTTCAATCTAAATGATAAAATAACCCATTGTTATTTGAAAATTATTTAATTAGAATATTTTTAAATTTGGCTAAACCTTTTAAGGCAATTCCTGTACCTCTCACAACGGCTCTTAATGGATCTTCGGCAATATAGACAGGTAAATCTGTTTTTAACGAAATTCGTTTATCTAAACCTCTCAACATCGAGCCTCCACCGGCTAAATAAATACCTGTATTGTAAATATCGGCTGCCAATTCTGGTGGTGTTTGGGATAAGGTTTCTAAAATAGCATCTTCAACTCTTTGAATCGATTTATCCAATGCTTTTGCAATTTCTCTCGACGAAACATCAACCTGTTTAGGCTTGCCGGTTAGCAAATCTCGTCCTTGAACAGACATATCTTCTGGTGGCGAGTCCAAATCTTCGATGGCGGCACCTATTTCTATTTTAATTTTTTCGGCTGTACTTTCACCAACAAATAAGTTGTGTTGTGTTCGCATGTAATATACAATATCATTTGTAAACACATCGCCCGCAATTTTTACAGACTTATCACACACGATACCTCCTAATGCTATTACAGCTATTTCCGTTGTTCCGCCACCAATATCTACTATCATATTGCCTTTGGGTTGCATGATATCGATTCCAATACCAATTGCGGCAGCCATGGGCTCATGTATCAAATATACTTCTTTCCCATTTACACGCTCACACGATTCTTTTACGGCTCGCATTTCTACTTCGGTTATCCCAGATGGGATACAAACTACCATTCGAAGTGCGGGTTGGAACATTTTTTTTTGTAAAGCGGGTATGCTTTTGATAAGCATTTTTATCATTTGTTCCGAGGCATCAAAATCGGCAATTACCCCGTCTTTCAATGGTCGGATGGTTTTAATATTTTGATGGGTTTTTCCTTGCATCAAGTTGGCTTCTTTACCAACTGCAATTATGGCTCCCGTTTCTCGATTTCGAGCTACAATAGACGGGCTATCAATAACAACTTTGTCGTTGTGAATAATTAAAGTATTGGCTGTACCGAGGTCTATCGCAATATCTTCGGTCATAAAATCAAAAAATCCCATAATTTTATAAGGGGTTAGTATTCATATTATTTTTACGTGCAAAGATATATAAATTAAAACTACAATCCGACAATTTTTTTGTTGCTAATTTTAGATTTTATTTGTTTTAAAGACATAATGCTAAAAGTACCGATAAAATCAATCTTATTTTATTTTTTTATAAAAATCATTTTTATAGGATTCTATTTATTTTGATAATTTTTATTAAACGTTAAGTGTTTATTTTAAATATTTTTTTTAAAATCCTATTCTTGTCATTATACGAAGATGTTTGTTTTTGGCTTGATGTGGTATCTATATAAAAACGAAAATCCGATATACTGTTATCTGCACTAATGGTTTAAATAAATGTGGTAAAAAATTTAAAATCAAATTGTTAGGTTTTATTTCCAACGCAATGTTTCGATGATCGTTTGCATATCGTTTTTAATATAGTTTGCGGCAGGCATGATAGAGTCAAAATGGGGTTTTGCATAAAAATAAACAGCACAATCTACAAAGTGTTTGGTACTGTCTGTTACATAAAATTGGGCATTGGTGGCCGCATTTCCATTGACCTGATAAAACATACCGTACACTTTTTTGGTTGGATTCAAATAGGGTTGTTCTAATATATCGTCGGCCTTTATTACGTGTTCGTAAGTCAATTTTTGAGCATCTTTTAATAACAATTTGATGTTTTGATTAACGGGTTTGTAGCTCAAATATAAGGTTGCTTTCATTTTGGGATAGGTTATTTCCAAATTGCAGTTTGACTTTTCTTTGATAATCGCCTCGCTATTCATATCAAATGTAAAGGGACAATGGTTTTCAAAATGTACATATTGGGCTTTTGGATAATCCAATCTTAAATATCCCGTAGGCTTTGGGAGTTTTTCCTTTTGACAAGCTGTAAATAAAGAGGGCATCAAGAAAAATATTAGGATTATAAGGATGCTATTTTTCATTTATTTCAAAGTATTTTCAATTGTTATTTTAATTTCTTTGATTCTTTTATTATCAAGTACCAATATGGTAAATATATAGTTATGAAAGCTAATTTTTTGGTCTTTTTTGGGAAAATTACCCAAAATTTCAAGTATAAATCCAGCTAATGTTTCTGCTTCGCCTTTGTGTGTTTCAAAAGGGGTTTCGTCGCAATCGATGATTCTATAAAAATCTTTAAGGTTGATTTTTCCTTCAAACACAAAATTATGAGCATCAATTTTGGTATAATTTATTGGATCGTCATCAAACTCATCGCTAATATCGCCAACAATTTCTTCGATAACATCTTCTAATGAAACCAAACCCGAGGTGCCGCCATACTCATCTACAACTATGGCCAAATGGTTTTTCATGGTTTGAAAATCTTTGAGCAAATTATCGAGTTTTTTGTTTTCTGGAACAAAAAAAGGCTCTCTAAGTAAAGACTTCCAATCAAAATGTTGTTGGTCTATATAAGGCAATACGTCTTTTACAAACAATACTCCTTTAATATTATCTATATTATCTTGATATACCGGAATTCTTGAATAACCTTTTGCAATAATTTGTTCGCATATTTCGGCAAAACTACTAGATATTTCAAGTCCAAAAATATCTATTCTAGGACTCATCACTTGCTTGGTATCGGTATTGCCAAAACTAACAATTCCTTCGAGAATTTTTTGTTCCTTTGGCGATGTTTCAGCCGTAGATGTAAGCTCCAAGGCTTGAGACAGTTGATCTACAGAAAAATTGGTTTTTTGTTTACCCAATTGATCTGTCAAAAAAACCGTTGTGGCTCTCATGGGCAAGCTAATTGGTGTTAAAACTTGGTCCAAAATGGAGAGTGGTGTGGCTATAAAAAAAGAGAATTTGAGGTTGTTTCTGCTGGCATAAATTTTGGGCAATACCTCTGCAAAAAGCAAAATCAGAAAGGTTACTACAACTACTTCTATCAAAAAACGCAACCAATATGGCGTAATGGTAACAAAAAGCACTTCGGCAATAAATGAAAAAAGCATCACCACCCCAATATTCATAAAATTATAGGTAACTAAAATGGTGGCCAATAACTTTTTGGGTTTTGATAAAAGTTTATGAATGGTTTGTGCTTTGAAAGGATCTAGTTCTTGAGCTTTTTCCAAATCTTTTGGCGACAACGAAAACAATGCTATTTCTGCAGCAGAAACTAGAGCTGAACAAAAAAGCAAAACAACAATGCCTAGCAATCCAATGATTAAATTGACATCAAAATAGGGCGTTGTAATAAAACTGGGTTCTGGGTCCAACTGGATAAAATTTAGTTCAACAATTAAAACGGCAAATCGTTTTCTGGTTTTGGTACGTTAGCGTTGTCAAAAGTAGTGTTTTTTTTGGATTCTGCCCTTGCTTCACTTTCTTTTTTTGATGTTAAAAATGTAAATTCACGTACTTGTATTTCTGATGTATATTTGACAGTTCCGTCTTCGGTTTGCCATTGGCGGGTTTTGATTCGGCCTTCTACATAAATTTTATCTCCTTTTGAAAGGTATTTTTCGCAAATTTCTGCATCTTTATTTCGTACTACTAAATTATGCCATTCGGTTACCGTTGTGCGTTCGTTGGTTAATTTATTGGTAAATGTTTCATTTGTTGCCAACGGGAATCTGCCTATGCAATTGCCATTTTCGAAATAATGTAATTTGACATCCTCGCCCAAATGACCAATTAGCATAACTTTGTTTAATGTACCACTCATTTTTTTTTGTATTAATTGGTTCAAAGTTAATGATTTTTAAATATAAAACAAAAAAAACCATCAAATTTACTTGGATGGTTTTAGTCATAGAATTTTATAATTTTAATGGATAATTAAGTCATTAATTCCTATTATGAATAAGGTAACAACTTGTTTATTCGTATAGAATATCATCTATGTGTTTTTAATACAAGAGCCATTTTATAACAATGGAAGATTATATTAGTGTAACAAGTTTAAAACAATTGAAGGAAAAAGACCTAACAACAAATTTAATACTATTGATACTAGGGCTACTGTATATAAAACAATTGGAGTTCCTGTTCGGGTTTCGTTTGCCTCTTTGGTGTACATTACAAAAATTAGTTTAAAATAATAACCAACACTTATAATCGAGTTGATAACAGCTGCTATAACTACAATCAAATATCCAGATTGTATGGTTTGATTAAACAAGGCCAATTTAGCAAAAAAACCAGCAAATATGGGTATTCCAGCCATAGACAACAACGCACTTGTTAGCACTAATGCCAACAATGGATTGGTAGATCCTAGTCCTTGAAAATTGACAAGATCTTCATTATTTCTATTTTTACACACATATAGTAAAACACTAAATGCGGCTATTCCGGCCAGTGCATAAGCTGTCGTATAATATAATAAGCTAGGTGCAGCGTTTTGTAAATTTAAGAAGGCCATTAACATAAATCCCGCATGTGAAATTCCCGAAAAGGCCAACATTCTTTTTACATTGGCTTGTTTAAGAGCCATAATGTTGCCTACTGTCATGGATGCAACAGATACCACCGAAATGACTATTTTGAAACCATCTGTCAAATCGGCGTGCAAAACAGTAAGTAGTTTATATAAAGTAGCTACAGCAACTACTTTGGCTAGCGTACTCATAGTGGCAGTTGTCAAAGATGGTGCTCCTTCGTACACATCTGGAGCCCAAAAATGGAAAGGAACCGCAGCAATTTTAAATAACATTCCAATAGTAATCATCGAAATACCTATTGGAAACCAAACAGGAAGTCCTGTTCCTTGTGCCAATTCGCTAATTTCTACTACATCAAAACTTCCAATGGCACCATAAATCAAACATATTCCAAATAGGATAATACCCGAGGCAAAGGATCCCATCAAAAAATACTTCATTCCTGCTTCGTTACTTTTGATTTGATTGCGATTGCTAGCTGCCAAAACATAAAGCGAGATGGACAAAACTTCTATACCTAGAAAAAACATGGCCAAATTACCAAATGACACCATGGCAATGGCTCCTGAAAGCAAAAATATTTTTATAGCAATATAATCAGAAAGTTTGGATTGGTGATTTTCATAAAATGGCTGGCTTAATGCTACTAAAAAAATAGTGATAAGAACAAACAATGTAGAAAAGCCGGTTGAAAACCCATCTACCATGATCATATTATGATATTTTGGATTATTGTACTGATTAAAATCTGCAGCAATGCTCCATAAATCTATTGCATTGAATCCTAATATACCCAAAAGGCCTATTATTGTAATAGGAATTATAATTTTTCTAAAATCTAAAATCTCTAATAAAAGGCATAAAACACCTAACCCTATCGTAGCAATTAATGTTATCATTTGTTGTTATTGGTATGTTTTGAAAGGCAAAAAGCCATAATTGATGATATATTTTTAAATAATAATTTTGTTGCAAATATATATAAAAAACTACTAATACAAATTCTTATTTTGATACTAAAAAATTATTCTTTCAAAAAAAAAAGGACTTTCCCTTTTATGAAGGCCCGTTGATAGTGCAATACCAATTAAAACAAGCCTATTTGGTATAAGTTACGGACAGTTAAAAAATAATAAGGCCCCAAACATTCTGAAAATATAAAGTTGTGGATGTAGTTATAAAATGATAACTTTACAAAAAAAAGCATTTTTTTATATTAGACCTTATTGCTGCTGTTATTCATGATAAATTATGTAAATTTGCACCTTATTTTATGGAAACTAAACTTCATTTTGGAAATTATTTAAAAAAAGACTTTATCATAAAATTACATTGTCAAATGAAAAAAATACTATTTTCGGTTATACCCTTTTTATTAATTGCTTGCCAGTATTTAGATAAAAAAGCACCAACAGAACAAGAATTGTTAGACAAAAGGATGAAAGAAATTGATTGGAAAAAAGTTGATAAATTACCTTCTATTGTTGCCTGTGAAACTGTTACTGAAAGCAATCAACAGAAAGCATGTTTTTTTGAGTTTTTAACACAAAATATTCAGGATAAAATTGGGACAGATTCCTTGAGCGTTATATATGCAACTGCGGATACATTAAAAATAAAAGTAACTGTTTTTGCAACTTCCAAGCTCAAATTTGAAAGTCAGTTTTCAAAAGACACGACCCAAGTGATGCGACAAAAAACAGATAGTGTTTTGGCAATCAAATTAACTGATTTTCCAAAGATTAGCCCTGCAATAAAACGGGGAATCCCAGTAAACACACAATTTGTTTTGCCTATTGTATTGCCACAAACCACAGATAAAAATTTGAAGTAGCATCATTTTAAGAAAATTTTCAATTTGACATAAAGTATTTTTAGCTTTAAAATTTGTTTAAAAAAATAATTTGCAACCCTAAAAAGTAAAAAGCCTCATGAAAATAGGACTTTATTTTGGTTCCTTCAACCCCATCCATATCGGACACTTGATTATTGCTAATCATTTGGCAGAACACAGCGATTTAGAACAAATATGGCTGGTAGTAACACCACATAACCCACTAAAAAAAAAGCAAACGTTATTGGACAATTACAGCCGCCTTGAAATGGTGCGAATTGCAACAATAAACTATCCAAAATTACGCCCTTCAGACATAGAATTTAAACTTTCGCAACCCAATTATACAGTCAATACATTGGCTCATTTGGCCGACAAATACCCACAGCATGAATTTGCTTTGATTATGGGCGAAGACAATTTAGACAGTTTACACAAGTGGAAAAATTATGAATTTATAGTAAAAAACTACACCATTTATGTGTATCCAAGAGTTGGGTCGGCAATAGAAAATAGTACAATACCATTGACGAATGTCGTAAAAATAGCGGCTCCAAAAGTAGAAATTTCATCAACATGGATCAGAAACAACATTCAAAAAGGTCTTAATGTACAGCCCCTTTTATCAGAAAAAGTTTGGAAATATATAGATCATAATAATTTTTATAAAAAATAAGAAAAACCTTTGAATGTTATTCCTTCAAATACTTTTAACGTCTTAATCAAACATAGACTAGCAAAATCTTAAAAAAAAGGTAATTTACTTAAAAATATGTTAAATGTTATTTAGTTCTTAACATTAACTTAACATACGTTAGTTTAAAATATTGGATTTTTGCAAAAAATTTTTAAACCAAAACAAACATGAAAAATTTTAAAAACAGTTTATTTTCAGGTTTCTTTTTATTGATGGCAACCATGATGTTTGCACAAGGAAAAGTAAAAGGAAAAATTGTCGATTCACAAAATGGGGCATTACCAAGTGTAAATGTTGTAGTTAAAGGAACTTCGACAGGAACTTCGACAGATTTTGATGGTAAATTTACCTTAAATGTACCAGCTTCAGGGCAAATAACCATTTCGTTTATTGGCTTTCAAAGCAAAGCCGTAAGTTTTACCGTTCAAAAAGGGGAGACTAAAGATTTGGGTACAATTCAACTAGCAGCAGATTCCAATGAATTGAGCGAAGTGGTTGTAAAAAGTACTATTATCGACGTGGCAAAAGACAGAAAAACACCCGTGGCTGTTTCTACTATAAAAGCCGCAGAAATTCAACAAAAATTAGGTAATCAAGAGTTTCCAGAGATATTAAAAAATACACCGTCTGTATATACTTCAAAAGGTGCAGGAGGTTTTGGTGATTCTCGTATGACTATTCGAGGCTTTGCTCAAGAAAATATTGCCGTAATGATAAATGGAGTTCCAGTAAATGACATGGAAAATGGGGCTGTATATTGGAGTAACTGGGCAGGTTTATCAGACGTTACAACCGCTATGCAAGTACAAAGAGGTTTAGGTTCTTCTAAACTTG
Organism: Flavobacterium branchiophilum NBRC 15030 = ATCC 35035; assembly: GCF_002217205.1. Classification (GTDB taxonomy): domain Bacteria; phylum Bacteroidota; class Bacteroidia; order Flavobacteriales; family Flavobacteriaceae; genus Flavobacterium; species Flavobacterium branchiophilum. The sequence continues at coordinate 27,054 of NZ_MUGT01000039.1, forward strand.
CCATTGCATCTGTTGGTGGTACTGTAAACGTATTGACAAGAACATCAGACAAAAAAGAAGGCGGAAGTATTTCTTCTACAGTTGGTAATAATAACTATTTAAAATGGGTAGCTAGTTACAATACAGGAAAACTTAAAAATGGTTTTTCATCATCTATATTAATGAGTAGAACTATTCAAGATGGATATGTTCAAGGGACAGAGGCTGAAGGATACAACTATTTTATTGGTTTAGGATATGAAATTAACCCAAAACACAATTTAATGTTTACTTTTACAGGTGCTCCTCAATGGCATAGTCAAAAATCTACTCGTCTAACCATTGCCGATTATTTAGCAGCAGGTGCCAATGGCGAACCAAATGTTAAGTATAACAGAGATGCAGGATATTTACAAGGTAAAAGATTCAACATCATGCGTAATTTTTATAGCAAACCTGTAATGTCTTTGAACTATGAGTGGAAAGTATCAGATAACACAAAAGTTTCAGCAGTTGGGTATGCTTCATGGGGACGTGGAGGAGGATCTGGAGCTTATGGTAGAATAAACGGTTTGGCTTTTAATGACACCAAGTTATTGACAAGTAATTTAAACACCGATTACGACAGAATTTACAACTATAACTCTGGAAATACAATTACATCAAATACAGGAGTAAACTATACAAGAACTCAAGTTGCTGGACAAGGTTTTGTAAATACCGCTGCAACAAGCACAAATACTACAAATGGTATTTCGATGATTTCTGGAATCAATTCTCATGACTGGTATGGTGGTTTAGCCAATTTGAACACCAAATTAAACGACAATTTCACATTGGATTTTGGTATTGATGTTAGAAGTTACAAAGGAATTCATACAAGAAATTTGAACTATTTATTTGGTGCTACTTCTTTCTTGGATACTGCTGATAAAAACAACCCAACAGTATATGTAAGCCAAACTTCAACTGCTACTCCATCTTGGAATCCTTTTTACAATGTTTTGAATGACAAAGCCGTTGTTAGAGATTATGATGGTTTAGTAAATTGGTATGGTGGTTTTACACAATTAGAATACGCATCAGGCGATTTAACTGCATTTATTCAAGCTGCCGTTTCTCAACAAGGTTTCAAAAGAGTTGATCGTTTTAGTTATTTAGCTTCAAATCCATTATCTAGTACTAGCTACAAAAACCTAACAGGAGGTAACTTTAAAGCAGGTTTAAATTACAATTTAGACAAACACAATAACGTTTTTGGTAATGCAGGCTATTATCTAAAACAACCTTTCTTCAATTCTGTTTATCCAAACAACCTTTCTGTATTGAATGAAAATGTAACTAACGAAAAAATTCTTGGTTTTGAGTTAGGATATGGATACCGTTCTGATAAATTTAATGCAAATGTAAACTTGTACAGAACGTCTTGGAAAGATCGTTATGTAACTACAACTGCCAATATTGATCATGATGGATTGTCATCAACGCCTGCAATTGCGGGTACTGCTTTCTTAACAGGTGTTGAACAAATCCATACTGGAGCAGAGGTTGATTTTTCATACAAACCATTTACACAATTGTCTATCAATGGTTCTGTTTCTATTGGTAACTGGAAATATGGTTCCAATGTAACTGCATCTTATCAAGATATCAACAATAACGTGATTACAAATACTGCAGGAAATCCAGTTTCTGAAACTTTATACATCAATGGTTTAAAAGTAGGTAATACTGCCCAAACCACTGCAAGTATTGGTGCTAGCTACGAAGTAGTAAAAAGAGTATCTTTTGATGCAAATTATAACTTTGTGGACAACTTATATTCTAATATTGATCCATCTGCCTTCAAAACACAAGCAGCTGCGGATAAAGGTGCTTTAAAATTGCCTTCTTACGGCCTTCTTGACGCTGGTTTTTCTTATAAAATGTTGGTTGGTAAAGACAAAGCCAATAGCGTAGGTTTTAGATTTAATGTAAACAATGTTTTGGATACCATTTTCATTGCTGAATCTAGTACTAATATTTTTGCTAACGACTACGTTTCTGGAACTTCTGGACCAACTTATGCCTCTTCTGGTAAAACTTATGATGGCGTTGCAACAGGTAACCAAGTAAATTTTGGATTTGGTCGCACTTGGAACTTTGGAATTACATATAATTTCTAGTATCAAAATATTAATTTCACAAAAAAACGGCATTCTTTAATAAAGAGTGCCGTTTTTTTATGGATTTTTATTATATTTGAAATCTAAAAATAAATTAAAAACAAATTATCATGCAACACTTACATTCTGGCTGGGCCTATTTGGTATTGTTATTCCTTGTAATAGCCATTATAAATGCTGTTTTAGGGCTTCAATCATCAAAAGAATTTACACCAAAAGATCGAAAAATATCATTATTGGGTCTTATATTTACACACACACAACTGCTCATTGGCTTGATTACGTATTTTATTTCGCCACTTGGCGCTGCCGCCTTTGGACAAATGCAAGACAGTAGCCTTCGATTAACTTCATTAGAACATCCATTGATTAATATTATTGGAATTGTATTGATAACCATTGGATGGGTCAAACACAAAAAAGCTACAGACAACAAATCTAAATTCAAATCCATTGCTTTGTTTTATGGATTAGGACTTTTGCTTATTTTAAGTAGAATCCCATGGAATTTGTGGTTCTAAAAAAACTTCTTTTCAACGCTTGAATTTGATTGTCATCTTCAAAAAAAATTATTAATAAAACACCCAACTTTAATAATTTTTTAACTTATAGACTAACTCAAATGAAATCGCCAACAACTATATTTTTTGCAAATAGCAACAACAAACGGCGATAACATATATGACCGCTAACTCATAAAAATCACATATATGAAACAAATTTTCAGCTTTTTGCTTTGTTTGTTACTTGTAAATACAATAGAAGCTCAAAAAAAACAACCAAAAAAAACCAAAACCCAAAAAACAACAACAGTTGTTCAAAAGAATGCTTCGGCCAAAACAGTGGCTATACAAGACACTGTAAAAGCCGAAGCCCTTTCAAAAGTTACAAAAACATGGCTACCCGATACCTTGTTGGCACCAAAGGAGGCTTATAAAATCGTAAAAAACGAAGCCCATGCCTCCTATTATGCAGATAAATTTACTGGTCGAAAAACAGCTAGTGGCAAAATTTTTAACAACAATGGTTATACAGCCGCCCATAGAAAATATCCATTTGGAACAAAATTAAAAGTTACAAACAACAAAACTGGTAAGTCTGTTATTGTTACCGTTACAGACCGAGGTCCATTTGTAAAAGGTCGAGACATAGACCTTACAAAAAGAGCTTTTATGGAAATTGCACCCAAAAGTTATGGCGGTTCTATCAAAGTAAGCATTGCCGAATTGGCAAAACCATAATCAAATAAATTGTTCAACCACAAGATAGGAACAATTTGAAATCATCAAAACAACTTTTTTGAATCGCAAATGAATTTAAAAAAGTTGTTTTTTTAATAGTCTTTTTTTATGATTCATCAATAAATAAGAAAACTGTTTTTTTGCAATAAGTAAATTTCAAAATAGCCGCCTTTAATGCCATTAATTATTTTTCCCACATTACAAATGGGTTTTGGCTCAAATAAGCATTATAATAGCGTTCATCGCCTGTAACTTCGGTTCCCAACCATAATGGTTTTTCAAACACTTCATTTTCTGTGGTCAGTTCTATTTCGGCAATAATTAAACCTTGATTGTCTCCAAAAAATTCATCTACTTCAAATACATGTTGGCCTATTGAAACCTCATAACGCTTTTTTTGAATAACTCCTTTTTCACACAATAAAAGTAAGTCTTGTGCTTCATGAACGGGAATTTCTTTTTCCCATTCAAATCGTGTGGTTCCAGCGGCATTGCTTTTGCCTTTTATAGTCAAAAAAGCTTTAGCTCCTTTAATCCGCACCCTTACGGTTCTATCTGGATGGTCATTCAAATAGCCTTGAGCAATTTCGTTGGATGTACTTGCAGCAGTTTTAAAGTCGTTTGATGTAACTTTAAATTTTCTTTCAATCTCTAACATACTTTTTTTGGTTCAAAAGTAGAATTTTTAAAGCATCTGTTAGTCATTTCAAAATAAAAAAAATAACTTTGTAAAAAATAAATTGATTTAAAATGAAATTTAATACCAAAACCATACATGGTGGGCAACATCACGATCCAAGTACAGGAGCTGTAATGCCTCCTATTTATCAAACCTCTACATTTGTACAATCGAGTCCAGGAAATCCAATTGGAGCCTATGAATACAGCAGAGCAGGAAACCCAACACGAACGGCATTAGAAAACGCATTGGCAAGTATTGAAAACGGTACACGTGGCCTAGCATTTTCGTCTGGATTAGCCGCTACTGATTGTTTATTACGCTCACTAAAAGCGGGCGACGAAGTGATTGCAATGGACGATTTGTATGGTGGAACTTTTAGAATGTTTACACGAATTTATAAAGATTCAGGTATCAAATTCCATTTTATAGACATGAATCGGTTGGAAGATTTTAAGGCATTAATCAATTCAAATACCAAAATGGTGTGGGTAGAAACGCCAACAAACCCATTGATGAAACTGGCAGACATTGAAGCCATTGCAACGATTACAAAACAACACCAAATCCTATTTGCGGTGGACAATACTTTTGCGACACCTTATTTGCAAAAACCCCTAGACCTAGGTGCCGATGTGGTAATGCACTCGGCCACAAAATATTTGAGTGGCCATAGCGATGTGGTAGCTGGTGCCTTAATTGTAAAAGACGAAGCTTTAGGCAATCAATTACATTTTCAACAGTTTGCTACTGGAGCTACATTGGGTCCTATGGATAGTTTCCTAGTACTTAGAGGCATCAAAACCCTTCATATCCGAATGCAAAGGCATTGTGAGAACGGAACAAAAGTGGCAACTTTTTTAAACCAACACCCAAAAGTCAAAACGGTATATTATCCAGGATTAGAAAACCACCCTTATCATGACATTGCCAAAAAACAAATGGCTGATTTTGGTGGTATGGTTACTTTTACTTTTGCTTCTGGCGAAAAAACAGAGGCTATTAAATTTTTAGAAAAATTGAAAGTATTTACATTGGCCGAATCTTTGGGTGGCGTAGAATCTTTAGCCAATCATCCTGCTTTGATGACACACGCCTCTATTCCTGAAGATAAAAGGAAAATAGTTGGCATTTCAGACGATATGGTACGGTTGAGCGTTGGTATCGAAGATATTGAAGATTTATTGGCAGATATAGCACAAGCATTGGACTAAAACTCGGACTAATCAAAAAAAAAAAAACGTTACTTAATCAATTTTAATGTAACGTTTTTTATTTTCTATTCATGCCAATTTATAGATTACACACCCAAATTGGATGATAATTTCATTTCAACATGTTCGATATCATCTTCCAAATACACGTCGCTTGTGGCAACAAAACCATGTTGTTCATAAAATTTTTTAAGATACAACTGTGCCGATATGGTAATATTTGTAGTGCCAAAAAGGTTTTTGATTTGTTTTTTTGATTCGACAATTAAGGCATGGCCCATTTTCATTGCTCGGTATTGAGCATTTACAGTTACCCTTCCGATGGAGGCATATTCAAAATATTGGCCTGCATCAAACAATCTGGAATAAGCAACAACCTGATGGTTTATTTTGCCCATCAAATGCCACGATTTATAATCTTTGAAATCCAAATCTTGATATACACAATTTTGTTCAACAACAAAAATTTCGCTTCTCAATTGCAATATTTCATAGAGTTCAAAAACCGTTAATGCCTCAAAAGGCTTTACTTCCCACTGTACTGTTTCCATTTATTTTTTAAATTGTATTGTTTTTATTATTGCTTCTAGCTCTAGCATCAAATCACGTTTTGGTTTTGATGGTGCATAGCAAAACCCTTCTAAAACCATAATTCTTTTATTTTTATGATCTAAAATAAAGTAATTCAAAAAAGGCCCCGACATAAAATCATTTTTCATAATCCAAGTCCCACGTGTTTCATAAGCCCGTTTATGTGCCATTTGTATCCAAGTTGAATACGGCGAATAGGAATCTTCGGTTTTCATTTCGGTACCCATTTCATTACCATGAATATACAAACTCCCAATAGAATCACGGATTCGAATAACCTCGTTTTGGGTAAAATTTTTAAAAGGCAATTCATATATGACAATACTAATACTACCCCCCAAGATTTCGTTTTTAAACCACATGAACTTGGCTTTTCTGCGTACGATGCTAAAATTTTTGGGAATTTCTAGCGTAATATGAAATTTATCGGCTATTTTTTTGGTTCGTAAAACATTGTTTTTATTTCTCTTTTGCAATTCATTTATTTCAGTTTTTTTTAATTTACCAATAATAATATTGCTATTTTTTTCAATAGTGTCAATAATTTCTTTTACAGAATTGCCCGATATATGAAACACATTTTGGGGTTGTGCATATTCATTAATTTGATGACTGAACTTGCTTTTGGATTCTTTTTTAATAACCATAATATTTCTGCTATTGGTCATATAACCTTCCAAAAGTTTTAAAGGGTATTGGTTGATTGTAAAAAGAGGTTCTTCTTGAGGCAATCCTAAAACTGGTGATGCAAATTTATTTCGTAAAGTATCGCCTATTTCGCCATCCCACAATTGATCGTCTATGATAATCGATACATTATTTATTTTGTCCGAAGTTACTTGTTGGGTTTCTTCTTTTTTAAAATGGCACGACATCCAAAAAAAAGAACCAAAAAAAACGGTTAAAAGACCGCTCTTTTTGGTAATTAGTTGGATATTATGTATCAATTGATTAACCACTGATTTTTAATTTCATTCCTGGTTTGATATCGCCATCTCTAATGCCGTTCCATTTTTTTAAATCAGAAACGGTAACACCAGGGTATTTTTGGGATATGCTAAAAAGCGAATCCCCTTTTTTTACTTGGTACATTTTTTCACCATTTTTAGTACTGGCAACCATCTTATTGTTTTGCAACTGCTTCTTTTCCTTTGGACTTACCTCGGGTTTTGAAACGATAAGCGTAGTACCTAACTGAATATTGTTGTCTGTCAAATTATTCCAAGCTCTTAAATCTGCTAATGAAATATTATATTTTTTGATAATTTTCCATACGTTATCTCCTTTTTCAACTACATATTCTTGTACCTCTTTGGCTTGCCATTCTGCTTCTGCATGTTCTGGTTTGCTCACTACCAATTTAGTTCCGGCTTCTACGGAATTATCTTCAAAATTATTCCATTTTTTCAAATTGGCAACCGTCGTTTTATGATTTTTTGCAATTGTAGCCAGTGTTTCCCCTTCTTTTACTAAATACTCGTTAGTAGCTTTTGTTGTATCTGCTTTTTGAACTTTTTTAGTTTTTACTTCTTTTGGCTCTACAGTGGCAAGTTGTTGTTCTGGTTTAAATTCTACTTCTTTTTTTACTTTTTTCTTTACAACAGTAACTACTTTTTCATTTGAAATGATTTTTAAAGTTTTGCCTTTGTTTACAGTCGAGCCTTTAATTTTATTCCATTTTTTTAATTCGGCAACAGACACATTAAATTTTTCTGCTATCTCGCTCAAATTATCACCACTCTTAACTTTGTAAGATTTAGCAACGTCTTTGTAAGCTACTACTTTTTCCTCTTTTATTTCATAAATAAATTTGGTGTTTTTACTTTCAGGTTTTACTTCTTTTTCAATTTTAGTTGCTGCTGCTGGTTTTTCGTCATTATTGGCAACTAACGTTTCATTATCTTCATGAGTTGTTACCGGTTTTTTCTCTTTTTTTCTAACAGTTGTTACAACTCTTTCTGTGGTATGAATTTTTAACGTTTTTCCTTTTTTAAGTTTGTCGCCTTTTAGTTTATTCCATTTTTTAATATCAGAAACAGCTACATCATATTGTCTAGCAATATCGCCCAGATCGTCTCCTTTTTTGACTTTATAAGATTTGGTAACGTTTTTAAATGATACTATCTTTTCTGTTATCAAATCCGACGATGCAGATACATGATCAGTACTTGTTTTTTCAACATGAGGTTTATTGGTATCTTGAGAGGCCAAGTCAGTAGCTTTATCCAATTTTGGTGTTTTTGCCTCTGCCAATTCTGTTGCTTGAACTTTCTCGGTAATTCTAATTTTTAAATTTCTACCCAATGGTGCTTTGTCGCTACGCAAATGATTCCATTTTTTTAATTCCGATTTTGAAATTCCATAAGCTTGTGCTATTTCGCTCAAACTATCCCCTTTGCCCACTTTATGAAACTTATAGCGGGTAACATATCTTTGACGATTGTTTCTTAAAGAATCATTTGCTATAGAAGGTCGGGTATTTGGGCGTTCTCTTAAATTATCTTCATAATCGGCATAGTAGTATATTTTATCTTCGTTTGATGCAAAAACAGCTACTTTATCCTGTGGTAGTCTTAAATAATTTTGTTTATCAGCTTCAAAAGGGATAACATCTAGCTTGTAAGATGGATTTAGAAACTGTAGTTCAGTTACTGGAATATCTAATAAATTAGAAATTTGTTTAAAACTCAACTGTCTTTTTACCATCAAGGTATCCGTAGAAAAATAAGTTACTGGGGCTTTTAATGGGGTAATACCATGTTCTTTATGATATTCAAAAATATACATAGTTGCCAAAAAAGCAGGCAAATAGCCAGCCGTTTCTTGTGGTAAATTTTTGCGTATGTTCCAATAATTTTTTTGCCCATTTGAACGTCTAATGGCTTTAGTTACATTACCTGGCCCACAGTTATATGAGGCCAAAACCAAATCCCAATCGCCAAAAATTTTGTACATCCCCGATAAGTACTTACAAGCCGCTTCGGTCGATTTTAATGGATCGCTACGTTCGTCTATATAAGAATTAACATTCAAATTATATTGTAAACCAGTACCATACATAAATTGCCAAAGTCCCCCTGCTCCTACTCTTGATTTGGCTCTTGGATTTAAAGCAGATTCTACTATGGCTAAATATTTAACTTCTAAAGGAATATCATATTTAGAAAGAGCATCTTCAAACATTGGAAAATAATACTCTGCAATTGCCATCAAACGGGCATACGATTTTTTTCTGTTTTTTAACAACGATTTGATGACGTTTTCCAAACCTGGATTATATTCGATATTAAAAGGCGATTTGGCATCTAATTTTTTCAAACGAGCTTTTAAAATATCTGTTGGCAAATCGTAGGCAACCGTTTCGTCCATATTCATATTGGATATATCCTCAAATTGTTCGGCCGAAAGGGCATCATTTGAAAGCTCCTTCATCCATTGGGCATCAATTTTTGAAATAGCATCGTGTTTTACAAAAGTTTTTTTCAAAGAATCCAAAACAGAAACTTTAGGGGCATTATTTACACGAACAACGCTATCTGTCTCATGTTGAGCAAATAACGTTGTTGATGCAAAAAATGCTATAGCGAGTGTATATACTTTTTTAGTCATAAACCTTAAATTTAGCAATCAATTATAATTCAAAGAATTGCAAAAATAAAAGGTTAATTCCAATAAATTGTATAAAATTTGTTAAAAATTATTTTTTATTCTAAAATAGCCGCAATTCCTGGTAAAATTCGACCTTCTAGCATTTCTAACATGGCCCCTCCACCCGTAGAAACATAGCTCATTTTGTGTTCAAATCCAAACTGTTTTACTGCCGAAACAGAATCGCCCCCACCAACTAATGAAAAAGCACCGTTTGCTGTAGCCTCGGCAATATAATGCCCTAGTTCGATAGTACCCGCAGCAAATTTATCCATTTCAAAAACGCCTAATGGGCCATTCCACAAAATAGTTTTGGAAGCTAAAATAACTTTTTTGAAATTTTCCAACGATTTTGGTCCTGCATCAAGGCCTTGCCATCCATCTGGAATTTCACGAACATCCACAATTTGTGTATCCGCATCTTTTGAAAAAGCATTTGCTGCCACTACATCTACAGGTATATGAATTTGAACTCCTTTTTCTTTGGCCAATCTTAATATTTCCAATGCCAGGTCTTGTTTGTCGTCTTCACAAATAGAATCGCCAACTCGGCCACCAAGGGCTTTTACAAAAGTATAAGTCATACCGCCACCAATAATCATGTGGTTTACTTTATCTAAAATATTTTCGATAACTGTTATTTTAGACGACACTTTACTACCGCCTAATACCGCCGTTACGGGTTTTTCAGAATCTTTTAAAACTTTATTCAAACTTTCAATTTCTTTTGCCAATAGCAATCCAAAACATTTAGCATTTGGAAAAAACTGCGCAATTATGGTGGTCGAAGCATGTGCTCGGTGTGCTGTTCCAAAAGCATCATTTACATAAATATCGCCCAAGCTTGCCAAGGCTTTTGAAAAAGCCACATCGCCTTTTTCTTCTTCGGCATGAAAACGTAAATTTTCAAGCAATAGCACACCACCGGGTTTCAAGTTTTGAGCAGCGGTTGCGGCAACTTCGCCAATACAATCTGAAGCAAATTGCACATCAACACCCAGTATTTCTGAAGTTTTTTTCAATATATGTTGCAAAGAGTATTTGGCTTCCACTCCTTTGGGTCTGCCAAGGTGCGACATCAAAATCACACTGCCGCCATCTTTCAATATCTTGTCAATAGTAGGTTTTGCGGCTTCTATTCTTGTAGCATCTGTTACATTAAATTCATCGTCTAATGGTACATTAAAATCAACTCTTATAATCGCTTTTTTGTTTTGAAAATCAAAATCCTGAATTGTTTTCATATTGTATTGGGTTTAAATATTTTAAAATTATTCACAAATATAGTATAAATATATTTTTCAAAACCATCATTTATCTAAAAAACAGATAATAATATTGCGAAATCGATGTAAATTTGTTTTAATTTTAGTTAATATCTTATTGGTTTGCTTTTAATTATAATGAACAAACTTTAAAAAACTAATAATGAATAGAAAAATTTATAAATACCCATATATTTAAATATAGTAAAAAAATTGACGCCTCCTTTTTTATACCAAATATTTTTATAAAATAGTCCAAAGATACGTAGTTATTTTTTAGAAAAAATTTTCAAAAAAAATCGTTGCATAGCCGGGCTACGGAACTATTTTTTTTGACTCATTTTAGCAAAAAAGAACAAGTAGATTGGACTATTTTATATGTATATTTGGTATAAGATTAAATGTCGTTAAATTAATGCTTATCTAAACGACATTGGATTATAAATATAATATTTAATTTAATAAATATTATTAAGATTTTTTTATAATTAGGTTACTCCCTCCCTCTCAAACCACCTTAATATCATATTTGTCCAACAA
>NZ_MUGT01000004.1:0-14871 GCF_002217205.1 Flavobacterium branchiophilum NBRC 15030 = ATCC 35035
TGCGTTGGCATATTAAACTGCGTATATACATGATTTACACCTGTTTCTGCCACAGTCAATTGGTTGTGGCTGGTAGAAACTAAATTTATAGGTGCCTCGCCACTACTATTTTCTATCAACGTCCATTCTTGTAAAAACTTACCTAAATTAGTCGTAGTACCAATTTTGCTACTCACTCTTTGCGAGCCCGCAAAATAATGCTTGGTGTAACTCAACGCTCCGTTTTCGCCAGGGCGAGCCACTAGCATACCACTAGGGTAGAGCATAAAGTCGGTTTTAATGGTTGTGCCTTCTTGCAGTGCATTTTCATAAATGGCTACGCTGGTAGCGTTTTGTTTTATTATACGCTCGCCTCCTGCATCGTAGGTATAAATAGCTATAGGATGCAAGCCCCCTCCGCCCCCAGAGGGGGAACTAGGATTGAGGTCTATCGCTCGCAGTCTGTTTTCCTCATCCCACAAATTCACACGTAAAGTATCAGCTACTGTTGCTGTGCAAATGGTGCTCAAAATTCGGGTTTGGTTCCCGTTGGCATCATACTCAAACGTTTTGGTTTTTACACGTGGGTCGTTTGCCGCATCGCAACAACCTGCCAAATTAGGTTGGTCCACAATTTTGCGTGGTGCGTGGGGTTGCGTATAACCATTTGATGAGTTATATCCTGCAATATCAAAATTTGCAGTACCATAATCTTGATAATTTAAGTTATACGAGGTTTGTTCTACCTGTGTCCAAGCACCTGCTACAGCGGTGGCACTAGTGCTTGTAGCGGTTTCATGGTTTTGTATTTTGCTCGTTATGTTGTGCTGGCTGTCATAACTCATAGCCAAGGTATATTTGCTATGGTTAAAGCCCACACCATTGTCATTGCGTCCCACAAAATTGCCAGAGGCAGTGGTTAATCTATTCAAATCATCAGAAGTATATTCTTGCCAGCTTCTGCCGCCAATTTGCACATCTGTAGGCGCAGTAACAGGTAAAGCAGTTGGCATTGCAACGGTATTGTTTTGGATAGACAACACGTTGCTCAATACATCATAATTGTATTTGTTGTTGGATAAAAAAGGATGTCAATGAACTTTTTTTGGGCGTTCCCCAAGGGTCGGGCTGTTCGCTATATCTTTTTGTTTTTAAAGAAAAAACAAAAAGGATGCCGCTTCCATCCCTAACGCAAAACCCTGCTAAAAAGGACTTATTTTTTACTGAAAGTTGCTAATTTAATCATGTCTTTTAACATTTTGCCTGGGCGAAAGTTAATTTTTGCACCTTTCACTTTACTACTCGTTACTTCTGCTTCTGTTGCTGAACCTTCGCTAGACAAACTCATTTGAAGTGTAAAATACTCGCCAACTTTCACAATTTTGCCGTTTGACAAATCTATTGAAACCTTAGTTAAAGTAGTTTCTAAAACCGCTAAAATATCTGCTTTTGAAACTGTAGAAGTTTTGCTGGCATATTCGGCTAAATCTTTTAAAGTAGTTTCGCCATCGCCCACAGCACTAGCATACCATTTTGGTGCTGCCGTTAAATCTTGTGGGTTTTTCTTTGCTACAACATTAAATTTTACTGACATATCTTGTTATTTTTTAATTTGTTATTACACTGCAATTTTAATCATTTTTTTTTAATATAAAAAAGCAACGGTGCTTTTTTATAAAACCTACGGTGCTTTTACTCAAAACCAGCGATGCTTTTTTATGAATGGTGCAGTACTTTTTTTTATAGACCGATGCTCGCAAAACTAATTGAAATAAAAGGCAACTTGTTTTTAACCCTAAAAACCACAACTTTTTTACAGTTGTGGTTTTTGGTTTTTATGATTCCGCAAGGTCAGGAGACCATCGCAGAGCATCACAGTACTATAGAACTCTTTGCGGAGCTGGAAACCATGATTAAAGCTGTTATAGAAGCCTCCATTATGCTCACCTGCCCAAAATGTACCGTCATAAATAAGCGGAGTTAGTTAAAACTAGTTTTGTAAATTATCTATTCCACATATAGGATGAGATGTCTTAAATACTTTGCCGTTTGAATCCGTCCAGATATTAATAGTAAAACTTTCCGCACCATTTCCCCATTTTTCAATAGAATATTTAGTGTTTGGCATTATTTTAAATTTATTTTTTCTTAAAAGTCCTTTCGTTGTTACTTCATATCCTTTAGGAATATTATTTAATTTTAAACTTTTTGGAGCTGATTTTGTTGTGTTATTCCAAAACAAGCTAATTCCATCATTGTCTGAAGATAATATGATATTTCTTAAAAGACCATCGCAACTATTTAATTGTTGCTTTTCAATATCAAAAAAAATGTCGTTCTTGTACTTACAAGAAATGAATAGTAAAAACGAGATTAATAATAATAGTATTTTTTTACCTTTTCTTTTCATTTTTCACTTCATTAAATTTATTCCACCATTGATTTATGCGATTTATTATATCTTTTTGTGAGTTGTTTTTATTTTTAAATAAATTTTGAAGCATAACACTTTTATCATATTTTTCATCTGTTTTAACTCCACCATAAAATTCATCAACAAATCTATTAAACTCTTTGAATTTGTTTTCACCAATATCTGCTTCGGGTTCTTTGGTTGAGTTCCAACCATCGTGCCAATTTTGACCATCTGCTATATTTGCCCCATACTCTAGTAATGAAGTAAGTATATGAACGACCTGACCATATTCTAATTGAGGAAGATGACCAACTTCATGTGCATTTCTTTCGAAAAATGATTTAAATAAATCACCAGCTGTCCCATAATATTTTTTCCCTGTTTTATAATAGTGAGTTATATTACCATTTGAAGGAGAACTACCTAAAGTAATCGAAGCTCCAGCATCACCATAAGTAGAAAACTCAACTTTCACATTTTTAATGTTATTCTCGTTAACACCACTTACTAAACTTAATAAATGTGCAGTTGCAGGAGTGAATTTATAAAAAGTTTCAGTGTATTTATATGCTGCTCCATTTGCTGCTGCATATCTTGTTATTGAAACTTTATCTAATAAAATACTATTATTATATTGGTTTCCATCAGGATCGAATAAAACGACTGGACTTTGTCTACAATAAGCATAACTATTCAAATTAAAACTATTTAATACTCCTCCATCATGTTCAAAACTTAAATACTTACCATCTATTAAAGGCTTGTCAACACTCGCCCAAATACTTATCCTCGGGTCATAATACCTTGCCCCATAATAATACAATCCACTTTCTTCATCAAGCTCCTTGCCGTTAAACTTATACGGTGAGTTGTGTGAGTTTTTATGCTCTTCAATGAACGTCTCCCCAAAGGCAAAGTACTCGCTATGTTGCGAAACTTCGCCCACAAAGTTAGTAATATAATTGGAACTTCCCAAATGGTCGGGGTGAAAAAAGTATTGTTCAGTTTCGAGCCCCCCAGCCCCCGAAGGGGGAGTTAGAAACGCAGGAACTGGCAAGAAAGCGGTGTTACTTGCAAAAGTCTGCGTTGGCATATTAAACTTCGTATATACATGATTTACACCTGTTTCTGCCGTTGTTAATTGGTCGTGGCTGGTACTTACTAAATTTATAGGTGCACCGCCAGAGCTATTTTCAATGAGGGTCCATTCTTGTAAAAACTTGCCAAGGTTGGTGGTTGCGCCTATTTTACTGCTTATACTTTAATTATTTCAATAAACTTTTTACAAATATACAAAAAACCACAACTTTTTAATGTTGTGTTTTTTGGTTTTTATTACTTACCACGCGAAGGGATTCGCGCGGGAGCTGGGAGCCATCACGGTTTCTAATATCCATCAATAAAACTTTCATTTAGATTTTCATCCGAATCAAAATAACCAAAATGAAAACTTATGACATCTGATATTGTACCATCTTCGTAATAAATAAACATTCCGTCTTTTCTGTATTTTTTACTAAAAATCTCTTTATTATTGCATTCTTTTATAAACTTTTTTGCACTTTCTATGTTAAAATTATTCCTAATATCATCAATCCCACAATCGTGGCAAAAAAAACTTTTTTGCTTTGTAGAATATGTTATACAACCACCAGCATACTTTCCCTTAATTAAATTGTAATTATAATTATAAATGGTATCATTAAATATTATTTTATTATGAAAATACGTAATTTCATTAAAAATTTTATTATTCCCAGAGTTCTTATCTTTATTCAATATTTCCCAATGCCCTTTTTTGTTAAAATAAATTGTTTTTTCAATTGTTTTGTTTTCAGTAATTAATTTTTTTTGCATTTTAATCAAAACAATACTATCCTCAGTAGTTAATACTTTTACAAAGTATCTACCTTGATAATTGTCAATATCATCAATTTTGAATAATCCTTTCATCTGATATTCATCAAAACATTTATATAAAATATAATTGTCTTCATTTTTATTAACTTGGCAGCTGAAAAAAGTAAATAAAATATAGATAAAAAATACATTCATATTATTTAGTATCTTTTTTGTTCCAAATAAATATACCATTGAGTCTAATTTCTAAAATTGTAAATTTCTTTTGTTTTTGAATTAGGTGTGAATAAATAAAATAGGAGACTTATTTGGTTTTTATTCTCCAAAAAAAATTAAAATTCTAATGGATCTTGTTCGCCCTCTTGTTCATATACCTGATCAACAGACAATTGAGGCAATCCCGATGCCATAACGGCCAAGGCATCGCAACGTTCGTTTTGAGGGTGGTTGTTATGTCCTTTAATCCATTTAAAATCAACCTGATGGGTTCTGTAAATTTTCATAAACCGCTTCCACAAATCAGGATTTTTTTTGCCTGCATAGCCTTTTTTTTCCCAACCAAAAACCCATCGTTTTTCTACGGCATCTACTACATATTTTGAATCTGAAATGACCAAAACACTCGTTTTGGGGTGTTTCAATTTTTCGAGCCCTACTATAACGGCCAAAAGTTCCATACGATTGTTGGTTGTATGCCTAAATCCTTCATAAAATTCTTTCTTATAGGGCTTGCCCACCCATTCCATAACCACGCCATAGCCGCCTTTGCCGGGGTTGCCTTTTGCGGCACCATCTGTATATATATGTACTTGATGTTCGTTCATGATGTCATTTTTGATAAAATGGCTTCAATTACTATTGGAAAAAATTGTTGTTCCAACTCATGAATTTTTACAGCGATGTCCTCTGGAGCTAAACAATCTGTAATAGATACTTTTTCTTGAAAAATAATTTGGCCTTCGTCATAATTTTCATTCACAAAATGAATGGTAATGCCTGTTTCTGTTTCATGATTGTCAAAAACGGCTCGATGTACATGCATACCATACATGCCTTTGCCACCATATTGAGGTAACAAGGCAGGATGCACATTGATAATTCTATTGGGGTATTGCAATACGATTTCTTCGGGAAATTTCCATAAAAAACCAGCCAATACAATCAAATCGGGGCAAAATTCATTTATTTTTTGAGTTAATTTACCTAATAAAACATCATTTTTGTCAAACACAAAAGTAGGAATGTTTTGTTTTTTGGCTTTTTCTAAAACCAAAGCATTCGGATTGTTGCAACAAACAGCTTGCACACCAAAAAGGTTGGATTTTTGAGAATGAATGATAATATTTTCGGCATTTGTACCCGAACCAGAGGCAAAAATGAGGACTTTTTTCATGATAAAATATATTTATAAAGTGCAAAAAAAAGAATAAAAATCGACAAAAAATAGCAAATAAAAATCTTTGTTAAAAAAAGTTTTAAATACTTACTAATTATTTATTAATTAAAAATGTTGTTTTCAAATAAAGTTTTTTATTTTTGCCAACAATTAAAATTTTAAAATCAAAGATTATGTCAGACATTGCATCAAGAGTTAAAGCGATTATCGTAGACAAATTAGGCGTTGACGAAAACGAAGTAGTATTAGAAGCAAGCTTTACTAACGATTTAGGAGCAGATTCATTGGATACTGTAGAGCTAATCATGGAATTCGAAAAAGAATTTGATATTCAAATTCCAGACGACCAAGCAGAAAACATTGCTACTGTTGGTCAAGCAATATCTTATATCGAAGAGGCAAAAAAATAATAAATTCACTCGTTTCTATCAATAATTAGGAACGAGTGTTTTTATTTTTAATCAAAAAAGAAGACTTGTTTTTTTATAAATTAAAAAAAACACTATATATTTGTACTATCAAATAGGGTGGTACTAAGCCCATTGGATATGTTGTTTTATAATTATTATGATACTTTAAAATATGGAATTAAGAAGAGTCGTTGTAACAGGTTTAGGAGCACTAACTCCCATTGGCAATACGATTGAAGACTATTGGCAAGGATTGATTCATGGTGTAAGTGGTGCAGCTCCCATAACTTATTTTGATGCATCAAAATTCAAAACACAATTCGCTTGTGAATTGAAAAATTTTAATGTAGAAAATTTTATCGAACGCAAAGAAGTACGTAAAATGGACCGCTATGCACAATATGCGGTAGTATCATCTGAAGAAGCCATGAAAGATGCTGGTTTTGATTTGGATGCCATAGACAAAGATAGAGCTGGAGTTATTTGGGGATCGGGTATTGGCGGTTTGGAAACATTTCAAATAGAAGTACTTAATTTTGCGGCTGGAGATGGTACACCAAAATTTAATCCTTTTTTTATACCAAAAATGATTGGCGACATTGCTTGTGGTCATATTTCTATAAAATATGGCTTTAGAGGCCCCAATTTTGGAACTGTATCTGCCTGTGCCTCATCAACTAATGCCATTATCGATGCTTTTAATTACATCCGATTAGGTCATGCCGACATTATGGTAACTGGAGGTTCTGAAGCCGCTGTAACCATAGCTGGTATGGGAGGGTTTAATGCCATGCACGCCCTTTCTACCCGAAATGACGACCCACAAACGGCCTCTCGACCAATGGACAAAGACCGTGACGGATTTGTACTAGGCGAAGGTGCGGGTGCCTTGATACTAGAAGAGTATGAACATGCAAAGGCTCGTGGAGCCAAAATATATTGCGAAATTGGCGGTGGCGGTATGTCTGCCGATGCCCACCACATTACAGCACCTCACCCAGAAGGACTTGGTGCAAGAAACGTAATGCTCAATTGCTTACGTGATGCAGGATTGCAACCAACAGATGTAGATGGTGTCAATATGCACGGAACTTCTACACCACTTGGCGACATAGCAGAATCTAAAGCCATCTTACAAGTTTTTGGAGCACATGCTTACACTATGAACCTAAATTCTACCAAGTCAATGACGGGGCATTTGCTAGGTGCAGCAGGAGCTATCGAAACCATTTCGTCTATTTTGTCTATCAAACACGGGATTGTTCCTCCAACAATCAACCACTTTACCGACGACGAAAATATAGATTCCAAATTGAACTTTACATTTAACAAAGCTCAAAAACGTGATGTAAAAGTTTTGATGAGCAACACCTTTGGATTTGGCGGACACAATGCTTGTGTATTGGTAAAAAAATTAGAACTATAATGCTTTATGCAGTTTATAAAGAAAATATTTACAAAAAAATCCCGCTCCACTCAAGACGGGATTTTTTTTAATGATTTAAAAAAAATATTAGGCTTTGCTCCCATTCAATTAGACTATTACAAAAGAGCATTTACACACCGTTCGTCCAACAAAACCGACGATAAAGGCAATGCTATTAGTTATGAAAGATTAGAATTTTTAGGCGATGCCATGCTCAGTTCGGTTGTGGCGGCTCATTTGTATAAAGAAGTTCCCAGCGGCAACGAAGGTTATTTAACCAAAATGAGATCGAAAATTGTTAGTCGTGAGCATTTGAACGAATTGGGAAAAACCCTTTTATTAGTTGATTATTTAGACTGCAAAATACCCCCTCGAAATTTTGGCGAAAACATCCATGGCAATATTTTTGAAGCACTTGTTGGGGCCATCTATCAAGATTTAGGCTACGCTTATTGCGAAAAATTCATACACAATCGAGTGATCAAACCTTACGTTAATATCCAAAAATTGGAAGGTAAGGTGATCAGCTACAAAAGCCTCCTAATAGAATGGTGCCAAAAAGAGAAAAAAAACTTTTATTTTGATGTTTTTGATGATAATGGCATAGATGGCGAACGCCTTTTTGGTGTAAAATTAAGCATAGACGACAAAGTAATTTCAAAATCAAGAGCTACCTCCAAAAAGAAGGCCGAAGAGATTGCCGCAAAAAGAGCTTTTTTTGCATTTCAAGAAAAAATAGAGAATAAAAAATAAGAATTCTTAAACCTATAACGATTTCGTTAGTAAATTGTCAATTTTTTACAATTCGAGTTGTCGTTTTCTCAATTAGAAATACTATATTTACCAACAATTTATTTTGACATGGCAGTTCACAAATTAGAATTTGATGATTTTGAAGAAATAGATTATTTTTTATTGGCTATTCATACCCATTTAGAAGATTATAGATTGGCTTATTTTATCAATCAAGCATTACACATTAATCTTTCAAAAAGTGCAGAGGAAGTAGCAATTAGAAAAAATAATTTAGACTTATTATTTGAAAAATTTGACTATTTTGACGAAAATAGCGACTGGATTTGGACGCTCATTCAAAATAAATGTATAACAACAGTTTATAAAAAACAAGAAAATTTTAATTTGTTTGATAACGAAATTGTCGAAGAAACCAATACAAATTATTTATTACCAGATCTAAAGACGGTTTCGTATTTTTTGAGAATAAATGACGAAATAAACTTGGATGGTATAGAAAAAATCGTCGCAAAATTAAGTGCAGTTGAAAGAATTGCAATGGTATATCAAATTGATAAAAACAAAGTAAAGAACAAAAACAATTTAATTTTTTAATAAAAATGTCAACAAACAAGAAAACTAAAATTGTAGCCACACTTGGGCCTGCATGCAGCACAAGAGAAGTCCTGAAAGACATGATTGAGGCTGGAGTAAATGTATTTAGAGTTAATTTTTCTCATGCAGATTACAACGATGTAAAAGCAAAAATTGATTTAATTAGAGGATTGAACGAAGAGTTTGGCTATACAACCGCCATTTTAGGAGACCTTCAAGGGCCAAAACTTCGTGTTGGAGTAATGACAGAAGACGTTGTAGTAAACGATGGCGATTTGATTACCTTTCAAACGGCCGAGGATATTCCTGGAACTGCACAACGGGTATATATGAATTATAAGGAGTTTCCAAAAGATGTGAACCCAGGAGAAAGAATTTTGTTGGACGACGGTAAACTGATTTTTGAAGCCGTAGAAACAGACCGCAAGTCTGAAGTAGTGTGCAAGGTAATTCAAGGAGGACCTTTAAAATCTAAAAAAGGAGTTAATTTGCCTAACACCAAAGTATCTTTGCCTGCTTTAACTGCCAAAGATGTAAAAGATGCCATTTTTGCTATCGAACAAAAAGTAGATTGGATTGCCCTTTCTTTTGTTAGAACTGCCGAAGATTTGATAGAACTTCAAGAACTGATTGCCCAACACTCTGATCATAAAATTCCAATTGTTGCCAAAATTGAAAAACCTGAAGGGGTGGCCAATATTGATAAAATTGTTGCCTACTGTGATGGTTTGATGGTAGCCCGTGGCGACCTTGGAGTAGAAGTACCCGCACACGAAGTACCTTTGATTCAGAAAAAATTAGTAAACAGAGCCAAAACAGCTAGAATACCTGTTATTATTGCTACACAAATGATGGAAACCATGATTACGAGCCTTACTCCAACTCGTGCAGAGGTAAACGATGTGGCCAACTCGGTAATGGATGGAGCCGATGCTGTAATGCTTTCTGGAGAAACATCTGTGGGGAATTATCCTGTACAGGTTATCGAAAAAATGACACAAATTATAGAAGCCGTAGAAGACTCGCCTCTAATTCAAGTGCCACAAAACACCCCACAAGTACGTACAAATCGTTTTGTTACTAAAGCTATTTGTCATCATGCGGCCACATTGGCCAATGTAATTAAAGCAAAAGCCATTTGTACTCTTACAAATAGTGGTTATACAGCCTTTCAAATTTCGGCTTGGAGGCCTTCTGCTCACATTTTAGTGTACACGTCTAATAAAAGTATTGTTACCCAATTGAATTTACTTTGGGGGGTCAAATCATTTTATTACGACAAATCTGTTAGTACAGACGAAACGGTAACCGATGTGAACAATATTGCAAAAGAAAATGGATTTGTATCCAAAGGTGATTTTTTAATCAACCTTGCTGCTATGCCAATTGTTGATAAAGGAATGGTTAATACCATGAGAGTATCTGAAATAGAATAAACTTTTTTTTTATTGTACCAATATATACAAACCCTACTGGAATAGCTGCTATTTTAGTAGGGTTTTTTTAAATAATTTACTCATTTATAATCTTTCAATCATGATTCCTACAGCTGTTGCTATCAAAAATCCTCGTATAGAGGTTGTCGATGTGTTGCGTGGTTTTGCTATAATGGCCATCATGCTTTTACATAATGTTGAACATTTTGAGTATGTATATACGCCTGATTATTTTCCAAGTTGGCTTTTGGCACTCGACAAAATGATTTGGACCTCTATGTTTTACCTTTTTGGAGGCAAAGCCTATGCCATTTTTGCCTTACTATTTGGATTCAGTTTTTATATTCAAAACGATAATCAAGTACAAAGTGGCAAAGATTTTAGACTTCGTTTTTTTTGGAGAATGTTGCTTTTATTAGGTTTTGGATATCTAAACACGGCCTTTTATCAGGGAGATATTTTAACGATGTATGCCATTTTTGGTCTTGTTTTAATTCCAGCATGTCGTTGGAACAACAAAACGATTTTTGTAGTTGCTACTTTTTTAATGTTGCAACCTTTAGAATGGCTTCGATGGATTTATTATGTTTTGCACCCCGATTTTGTTCCTGAACCAAATGCCTCTGAAGCTTATTATGCACAAATTACCCATTACATGCAAAATGGCAATTTTTTGGATTATGTTATTGGCAATGTAACCCTTGGCAAAACAGCATCGTTGTTGTGGTCTTGGGAGTTTGGGCGGTTTTTTCAGGCTCCAGCCTTGTTTTTATTTGGTTTTTGGGCTGGCCGAAAACAGCTTTTCAATTCAACAAACGACAATGTGCTTTTTTGGAAAAAAGTTCTAAAAATAGCTTTTATAGCATTTATTCCATTAAACATAATCGTAATGGTTTTGCCCAATGTAGTGGCCCACAAAGCCCAATTGAGCCGTTTGATGATTGTATTCATGTCTTGGAACAATGTAGCCTTAATGTTGGTTTGGGTGTCGCTTTTGTATTTAGCCTTTCAGTATGAAAAAGGCAAACGACTGTTATCCAAGTTAATTCCTTTTGGCAAAATGAGTTTGACCAACTATATAGTTCAATCCATCATTGGATCTACCATTTATTATAAATACGGATTGGGAATGGCCATGAAAACGGGTGCTACATACTGCTTGCTGATAGGAATAACCTTGTTTCTGTTGCAACTTACTTTTTGTACCTGGTGGCTCAAAACCCACAAACAAGGTCCATTAGAATATATATGGGGCAAAGCCACCTGGATAGGCACAAAAAAATAACAAAATATTTAGAATGCTACTGCTTTTTAAACAACATTTTATGCAAAACTTATTTTATATTTGTCCAAAAAATAATAATTGTAGGATTCAATATTTTTTTTGAAGAATTTACAATTTAAAATAATTTAAAAATATGAAAACAAAATCGATTTTAGTAGTATTGGGTGTAGTTACACTTGGTGTTTCACAGGCTCAAGCACAAATTAATTTAGGGGAAAGAGCCTTGGGTGCGGTACAAAAAGGAATTGCTGGATTTACATTTAGCGATGCCGATGCTGCCAAACTGTCCAAAGATGCTGTTGTAAAAATGGATGCAGAAAACAAAGTGGCAGGGCCAAAGGATGCTTATGCTATTCGATTGGAAAAAGTATTTGGAAAACACAAAAACGAAAATGGATTAACTTTAAATTACAAAGTTTATTTAACCAAAGATGTCAATGCTTTTGCAACTGCTGATGGTAGCGTTAGGGTTTTTTCTGGATTGATGGACATTATGGACGACAATGAATTGCTGGCTGTTATTGGCCATGAAATTGGCCATGTTGCCAATCACGATTCTAGAGATGCTGCCAAGGCTGCCTATCAAAAAGAGGCACTTATAGACGCCGTTGCTTCGCAATCAGACAAAGTGGCTGCTGTAACAGACGGCCAATTGGGCAAAATTGGAAGTGCGATGATAGACAGCAAACACAGCCGCAAACAGGAATCTGAAGCAGATGATTATTCATACGAATTTATGAAACGCAACAAGTATAATGTCAATGCAGTTGCATCGGCCTTTAATATATTGGCCACGATGAGTCAGGGTACCGAAGCATCTTTTTTAGACAAAATGATGAGTTCGCACCCCGATCCAAAAGATAGAGCAGACAAAGCCCGCCAAAGGGCCGAAGCTGATGGCTTGTTTAGCCCTTATGTAAAACAAACCAAAACAGCCAACAAACCAGTAGCCAAAAAAACGACACCTAAAAAGAAATAAAACCATGCTTATTAGACCAGGACAACGCTCGGATGCCGCAGCCATATTGTCATTAATTAAGGAATTGGCGGTATTTGAAAAAGAACCCGAAGCCGTACTAGTAACTCAAACCGATATTGAAAATGACGGTTTTGGCGACAAACCACAATTTAAAACTTTCATAGCCGAATATGATCATGAAATCGTTGGAATGGCTTTGTTCTATAATCGGTATTCTACTTGGAAAGGTACTACCATTCATTTGGAAGATTTGATTGTAAAAGAAAAAATGAGAGGCAAAGGAGTTGGGCTTGCACTTTATAAAAAAGTAATGGAACAAGCACAAGAAGATGGCGTTAGACGGGTAGAATGGGCGGTTTTAGACTGGAACAAGCCTGCGGTAGATTTTTATGAAAAATCTGGGGCAACCGTTTTGCCTGATTGGAGGGTTGTGCAAATGAACAATGTAGCAATTGCCCATTTTTTGGACAAACAATAAATGACTAATGCCTATTTGAAACCGTATTTTGCGTTAGAGATAGTAGTGGAAATCCTTTAAGAAGCCCCCCAGTGTTGTATTGCACGAATATAGTTTCTGAATGTGGTAATCAAAAAAGATTGTTTCACAATATTATGTTTCTTTTGGAGTTCAATGAACGTTGTTTGAAACGGATTGAATGACCCTTGGGGAACGCCCAAAAAAGGCAATTTTTCTTGCTGTTTTTTATATAGGACTGTCGTTGTTTATACCCAATTGTCAAAGTATTTCATTTACTTTATGTTTCTGGGACTTTGCGTGAAATGGTATTTGCAATGCCGCAAAGTAGGAATCAAGTTTTGTAAAAATAGTAAAAAACTAACCTAACGTTTATGAAGAAGTACACGCTGCGGATAGTCATTTTTTTTGATACTCTATTTAGGAGTATTTTTGGAATCATTAGAATTTAACCTAATCAAACTTTTTGAAAGCAATTGGCTTTTGAACTTAAATTAATTTTTTTTGAAATGAAAATTTACAAATTTGGAGGAGCATCTGTAAAAGATGCCGATGGAATTAAAAACGTGTATGACGTTTTGCAAAAAGCGGGCTATCAGGATGTGCTGTTGGTGGTTTCGGCAATGGGCAAAACGACCAATGCCTTGGAACTTGTTGTTAAAGATTATTTTGACAAAGCACCCAGTTTACAATCAACGCTTCAGGAGGTAAAAAAGTACCATAATCAAATACTTTTAGACTTGTTTGAAGAGGTTAATCACCCTGTGTTTGGAGCAGTAAATGCTTTATTTACTGATTTGGAATACTTTTTGAACCACAATAAATCTCCGAATTACAATTTTGTTTATGATCAAATTGTGAGTATGGGCGAGCTCGTTTCGACAACAGTTTTATCTCATTATATGAATTATAGAGGGATAGAAACCCATTGGGTTGATGTAAGAAATTTTATCAAAACAGACAATACCTATCGAGATGCCGAGGTGGATTGGAACGCTACACAAAAATTAATTTCAAACAATATAGCCCGAAACGTTTTGAATATTACACAAGGCTTTTTGGGGTCTGATTTGAATGGTTTTACTACAACCCTTGGCAGGGAAGGTTCGGATTATACGGCAGGTATATTTGCCTATTGTCTTGGAGCAGAAAGTGTTACGATTTGGAAAGACGTTCCTGGGGTGATGAATGCCGATCCTCGATATTTTGAAAATGCCAGTTTGTTGAATCAAATATCTTACAGAGAAGCCATAGAATTGGCGTTTTATGGAGCCAGCGTTATCCATCCGAAAACGCTTCAGCCATTGCAAAAAAAAGAAATTCCATTGTATGTAAAGTCTTTTCTAAACCCTTTGTTGCCAGGTACAAGTGTTGCTAAAGGGGCCGATTTAGAGCCGCAATTGCCTTGTTTTATCGTAAAAAGAAACCAACTTTTGGTATCGCTATCGTCCATTGATTTTTCATTTATCATGGAAGAAAATATTTCCGAAATATTTGGGCTTTTGCACCAATTCAAGATGAAAGTGAGTTTGATACAAAATTCGGCCATCAGTTTTTCTATATGTGTTGAAGATAAGTTTGGTAATTTTAACGACCTGAAAAACATTTTGTCCAACAAATTCAAACTCAACTACAACGAGAATGTTACACTTTATACCATTCGTCACTTTGATGAGGCTGCTGCCCAAATGGTTGAACAGGACAAAGAAGTATTGCTCAAACAAATAAGCCGAGAAACCATGCAAATTGTAACCATGTAACAAATAACCAACCACGTTTGTATTGAACCCAAAATATATGGTTTTATAATGGGTTTCATGTCATGATGCTGATGAAATTTAAAAAAATCTTTGCCAAAA
>NZ_MUGT01000004.1:14937-23863 GCF_002217205.1 Flavobacterium branchiophilum NBRC 15030 = ATCC 35035
TTTTGGCAAAGATTTTTTTGTTGCAAAGGGTTTTATGCAGCTTGGTATTTTTTAAATCAGGCTGACCTACGTTTTGGGTAGGCGAGCCTAGCTTTTGGGTAGGTCGGCCTACCTTTTTAGTAGGTGAGCCTACCTTTTTAGTAGGTGAGCCTACCTTTTGGGTAGGCTCGCCTACCTTTTGGGTAGGCTCGCCTAGCTTTTTAGTAGGTGAGCCTACCTTTTGGGTAGGTGAACAAACTAAAACAACCAATTTGCAAGATTTTAATAAATAAATCAATGTCCTATTGTAAACTGTAATATAGTCGATAGCTTATTTTAAATGGTGATCGAAATGAAGAAGACTTTTGATTAATCAAATGAACCATTGTATTTCTTGACAATTCACCAATCTATAAATCAAAAAAAAAATTATAGCTACAATAGAACAATGGAAAGAAAAGATTGAGCTGATATGCTTTTACTGCCATACGCTCCAGAGTTAAATTTGACAGAAATTTTATGGCGAAAAATAAAAAATCAATGGTTAGGTTTTGATGCTTATAAAAGTTTTTGAAAATCTCAAAGAACAATTAAATTTTGTGCTGCATAATTTTGGAACAAAACACGACATTAAATTTAGGTAATTACTTACATTAACGATTTATCATTTTTTTGGATGAAATATATAAACGATTTTTTTTTTTTTTATAATTGATAAAATTGTAATTTTGCACGATTATTGATAAGGATTATAAATTAAAATCTAAATTCTATTTATTATTTTAATACTTTAATTTAGACCATTCTAATTTTAGATAAATAGAAATTAACAAATAAATAGATGAAAAACAGTGTATTGCTTTTTATTTTACTGCCATTTTTTGTATTTTCTCAAACACAAGAATATTATGCAGGTATTGAAATAGGGGGTAAAGGAATGAAAACAACCATATTGCAAATCTCTAACATAAAAACGAGTAGTTACAATGTTATAGAGTCATGGAGTGAAAGCACACCTATTAGCAAAAATATTTCGAAAACTGGCTTTATAAGTAACGAAGATATGATTACTACATTAAACCTACTTAAGAAAAATTTTGACAAGGTAAAATCAATAAAAAATATCGACAAAAACAATATTTATATAGTAGTCTCATCTGGTGTTGGAATAGCTAAAAACACAAATGATTTTTTAGAGAAAATTAATGTATTATTGCAAGTAAAATCAAAAGTAATAAGTGTTGAAGACGAAGTAAGATTAATGATTTTAGGGGGTATCCCATTCTATAATATTAAAGATTCTTTTTCTATAGATATTGGAGGTGGCAATACAAAAGGCGGTTATTTATTAGACTATAAAACTAAAAATGACTCCACTTTTTCGCCAATTAAATTAAATTATGGAACAGTTTCTCTAACTGAAAAAGCGAAAAAAAACCTAACAAATCCTGCTGATTTTAACGAATATGTTTCTGAAATTTCAAAATTAAGCGACTCTTTAAACCAAACATTTAAGCAAGCCTTTGGTGCTGATAGTGTTTTAAATAAAAGAAAAAAAATTTATTTTTCTGGCGGAACTTTATGGGCTTTTATTACCTTGACACAAAATCAAGACAAAGACGAATATAAAAAATTTCATGCAAATGAAGTAAAAATGTATCAAAATGATTTGTTAACTAATTTTGAAAAATTTCAAAATTTAGCTTTAACAAATTCTGAAATTAAAAGAGTACTAGATACCTACTCAAAACAATATTTAGTAACTGGAAATATCATATTGCTCAATTTTATCAATAATATAGATGACATCGAAACTAAAGATTTATATTTTGTTTCTAGCGGGCACTTATCATGGCTAAAAGCTTATATTTTAGAAAGCAAAAAAGACACTGATAAGGAAATTAAAAATTCAAAAATAATCAATCCAAAAAACATTGTATCTTTTAGATCTACTGAATTTTAAAATAATAAATACAAATAATACATCCAAATTATGAGAATAACATCTATTTCAAAAGCATTAATACTTTTAATATTGGCCACAAGTTGTGTTAGTAAGCGTCAAATAGCTGAGATCAAAAACAAAGTAGCAGAACAAAAGAATATTGAAAATCAATTATTCAATAGAATTACAAAATTAGAAGAAAAAAGAGTTGAAAAAAATGCACTAGGTGAATTAGATGACAGATCTAATATGTCTATCCAAAAAATAATTGATGGCGAGAAAAATGCTGTTATAAAAAAAGCAGATTCATTAATTAAAATTGATGAAATGCTTTCCTCTAATAAAAGAATTAAGGTAAAAGATTTTAGAAAAATAGTTACTGTTATTTCAATTTATAATGATGAAGTGAAGGATGTAAAAACGGAGACCCTCGATTTTATCGAAAATTTATTTAATCAAAAAACATTTATAAAATTTAACAGTGCTGCTTTTTTTGGACCTGGAGGATATAAAATACCTGACGAAAAAATGGAGGAAGCTAAAAATGTTTTCTCGCCTATTGTGGATAGTTTATTAGTTTTTATTAAAAAATACCCTAAAATAAATTTATCTTCGTCAATTGTTTCTAGTGGATATGCAGATGGTCAGGGGTTTAGCGAAGGGGAATTGGTTAATCAATTAACAGCTAATTTAAACAAAGCTCTGGCTTCTAAAGAAGAGCTAAATGCAGAGCTTTCTAGATTAAGAGCAGAAGAAGTATTGTCTATTTTGATGCAAATTTATAAAAACAAGATTCAAAATATTGACAATCAAAATAAATTTCAAACTGATTTTTTCGCAATAGGAAAAGGAGAGGAGTTTCCTAATAAAAAAATAACTAATTATCAAACAGACGACGAAAGAAGAAGAATTGTTGTTATTTATTGGAATTCCTTACCAAAAGATTAGATTATTTTTTTTGGATCAATATACTTCTTTGATCACAGCCCTTGATTGATTTGATACATTTTATATAACAAAGGACGGTTTTTGACTGTCCTTTGTTATTTCTAGGAAATTATCATACTAAAACCATCAATACATTTCATTTTTTTGCACACTCTCAGGAGGATTTTTATATATACCCATCCCGTTTTTGCTTTTGAAAAATATTTATCAAAATAAAACTATAAAATTGAAGTTTTGTTTACCTTTGTCGCATTAATTTTTACAATGAAACAAGCGGATAAAAATAATTTTTGGGAACACATTGCGGGTGTTGTATTACAAAAAAGAGGGTATATTTTAGGTTTTATTTTTGGCATTACCCTGTTTTTAGGTTACCAATGGAAAAACCTAGCCATGACTTATACAGAGGCAAACCTGCTTCCAAAAGACCATATTGTAAACCAGCAATATGATGATTTTTTAAACAAATTTGGCGAAGAAGGCAACTTGATAGTCATTGGTTTTCAGAACAATACATTTTTTACACCCAAAGTTTACAAGGCTTGGAACGAAATGATGACAGGCTTAAAAAAATCTAAAGATGTGGATTTGATTGTATCGTTAAATGATTTGAAAAAATTAGAAAAAGATACCGTTTTACAAAAATTTAAGTTGGTCTCTTTAATCGATCAAAATCAAACAGGCAATGCAACATATTTACAAAAAATAAAATATGAACTGTTCCATCAACTGCCTTTTTACGAAGGTTTGCTATACAACAAAAAAACATCTAGCATCCGATCTGCAGTTTATTTAGACAAAAAAATTGTCAATACGGCAGCACGAAAAACCTTCATTATGGAACAATTAGTTCCAAGAATCACTCGTTTTGAACAAACCACAGGTGTCGATTTGAAAGTATCGGGAATGCCTTATATCCGAACCATCAATGCCGAAAATATGAAAGGCGAAATTGGCCTTTTTATTGGAGCGGCCCTTTTGATTACGGCTGCAATTTTTTTCTTTTTCTTTAGATCTTTTCGGGCTACACTACTTTCTACTTGCATTTTGCTCATTGGTGTTGTGTGGTCTTTTGGTACATTGGGGCTTTTTCATTACCGCATTACCATACTTACGGCCATCATCCCGCCACTGATTATTGTAATCGGTATTACAAATTGCATTTTCCTTATCAACAAATACCAACAAGAAATAAAAAGTCATGGCATCAAACAAAAAGCTTTGGTTCGTGTAATTGCCACCATTGGTGTTTCTACTTTAATGACCAACTTGACAACTGCCATAGGTTTTGCTACCTTTATGATTACCGGCAACGATTTGTTATTTGAGTTTGGATTGGTAACCGCCATCAACGTCATGACTGTGTATTTGCTTACGTTTTTTGTCGTGCCAATTGTTTATAGCCTCATGCCTTTGCCAAAAGAAAAACACCTCTTGCATTTAGATAAAAACTATTTGAATGCGTTGCTAAAATGGGTAGAACACCTCGTTCGATACAAACGAAAAAATATCTATATAGCCTATATCGTTTTATTACTCTTTAGTGTTATTGGCATTTTTCAAATGAAAGTTTCGGGTAGCCTTATTGGCGAAATGCCAAAAAGTGCCTCCTTTTTTAAAGATATTTTATTCTACGAAAAAGAGTTTAGCGGTGTAATGCCCCTTGAAATTATGATAGATACCAAAAAGAAAAAAGGGGTAATGAAACTTGGAGTTATCAAAAAAATGGAACAACTCCAACAAACTATCGACAGTATGCCCGAACTTTCAAAGCCTGTTTCTGTTGTCAATTTAGTAAAATATGCCAAGCAAGCATATTACAACGGCAATCCCGCCTTTTATGATTTGCCCACTTCGCAGGAGCAAACTTTTATATTGGCTTATGCCAAAAGTGCTACCAAAAATACCAAACAAAATTTAATGAAAGCCTACGTGGACAGCACAGGCCGATACACTCATATTACAACATTTATGAAGGATATTGGCACAGACGAAATGGCCCTTATTGAAAAAAAATTACGTCAAAAAACCGATTTGCTTTTTCCAAAAAACCGTTTCGAGGTTACCTTTACCGGCAAAGCGTTGGTTTTTCAAAAAGGAACTTCCTATTTGATAGACAATTTGATAGAATCCTTGTTGTTTGCTATTATTGTTATCGCCATTTTAATGGCATATTTGTTCCGCTCTTTCAAAATGGTTATGGCATCCATTATTACAAATGTGTTGCCCCTATGCATCACCTCTGGCCTAATGGGCTATTTTGGCATACCCCTCAAACCTTCAACCATTTTGGTTTTTAGCATCGCTTTTGGTATTTCTGTGGACAATGCCATACAGTTTATGGCAAAATACCGCCACGATTTGATTCTAAACAATGGCAAAATCAAAAAATCCGTTTTCAGTGCCTTGCAAGAAACAGGCGTCAGCACTTTTTACACCTCGGTAGTGCTTATATTTGGTTTTGCTATTTTTACTTTATCCAGTTTTAGCGGCACCATTGCACTTGGTGGTTTAATATCAGGTACTTTGCTATTTGCCATGTTTGCCAATCTGTTTGTATTACCTGCTTTAGTTCTTTCTTTTGAAAAAAAACGAATCAAAACCGAAATTTCTACAATCGATTAGTCCATTAGCCAATTCTCATATTCAAAAAAAGGCTGTTCAAATATGTTGAACAGCCTTTTTAATACCAAATCTATTTGATGTAATGATGTCTATGTAGCTCATCCAGCTTTCCGTTTCAAGTCCTCGGTTCAAAAGGGTTTTTTGTACACCACAAAAGGAGCTTCCGCTGGTCGCTCTTTTGTGGCTACAAAAAATCCCTTTTGAACCTCCGGGCTTTCCACTTCAATCTGGGCTAAAAGACTTCGGTTTCAATTATACCAAATATATTTATAAAATAGTCCAAAGATGCGTAGTTATTTTTTAGCAAAAAAGAACAAGTAGATTGGACTATTTTATATGTATATTTGGTATTACCTTTTTTTTACAATATGATTCTTTTCAATTAGAAGAAACCTATTGCTGTTTTTTTAAACCAGCTTTAAATTTTTATAAAATTAACTCAAAACGCCCCCTTGATTTCTAAAAACCAATTGGCTGTCAAACGCATCCAACAAAATGATACTGTCCGTTTTGATTTTTCCTGCCAATATTTCTTTAGATAATTGGTTCAACACTTCTCTTTGAATCACCCGTTTTACTGGTCTTGCTCCAAATTGTGGGTCGTATCCTTTTTGAGATAAATACTCGATGGCTTCTGGTGTAGCGTCCATAGTGATGCCTTGTTGTGCTAGCATTTTAGTAACCGATTTCAATTGTAAACCTACGATTTGTGCAATATTAGCATTTGTTAATGGGGTGAACATCACAATTTCGTCAATTCGATTGATGAATTCAGGTCGCACCGTTTGTTTCAATAAACCTAAAACCTCCACTTTGGCAGCTTCTGCAGCCGCTTCAACACTGCCTTTCAAGTTTTCAAATTTCTCTTGAATAATTTGGCTTCCCATATTCGAGGTCATGATGATAATCGTGTTTTTAAAATCGGCCAAGCGTCCTTTATTATCCGTCAAACGTCCTTCGTCCAAGACTTGTAACAAAATATTAAAAGTATCGGGATGTGCTTTTTCAATTTCGTCCAACAAAATCACAGAATACGGTTTTCTTCGCACCGCTTCGGTCAATTGCCCGCCTTCGTCATAGCCCACATAGCCTGGAGGAGCACCCACCAAACGACTCACCGAGTGACGTTCTTGGTATTCGCTCATGTCTATTCGGGTCATGGCATTTTCATCGTCAAACAAATATTCGGCTAGGGCTTTCGCCAATTCGGTTTTACCCACCCCAGTTGTTCCTAAGAAAAGGAAGGTACCCACAGGTTTTTTCATGTCTTGCAAACCGGCTCGACTTCTACGAACGGCATCACTAACCGCTTCAATGGCTTCTTCTTGTCCCACCACACGTTTGTGTAATTCGTCTTCCAATTTCAAGAGTTTTTCTCTTTCGCCTTGGAGCATTTTGGTAACCGGAATTCCAGTCCATTTGGCCACAACTTCGGCAATATCTTCTCGGGTAACGACTTCTTTTATTAAAGAGGTTCCCGACTGATTTTCTTGTAATTGTTTTACCAAAACATCCAAACGCTCTTGTGCTTCTTTGATTTTTCCGTAGCGAATTTCAGCTACTTTTCCATAATCTCCATCACGTTCTGCACGCTCGGCTTCGTATTTGAAGTCTTCAATTTCGGTTTTCACGGCTTGAATGCTGTCCACCACATCTTTTTCGGATTTCCATTTAGCATAAATCTCATTGCGGTCTTCTTTTAAGTTGGCTAACTCCATTCCCAAAACTTTCAACTTGCTTTCGTCTTTTTCACGTTTGATGGCTTCAATTTCGATTTCCAATTGCATGATTTTTCGATCCAAAACGTCTAATTCTTCGGGTTTTGAATTGATTTCCATTCGCAATTTTGAAGCCGCTTCGTCCATTAAATCGATGGCTTTATCAGGTAAAAAACGGTTGGTAATATATCGTTGTGACGATTCAACCGCTGCAATAATTGCCTCGTCTTTGATTTGTACTTTGTGGTGTGTTTCGTATTTTTCTTTGATACCACGTAAGATAGAAATAGCACTTTCGGTATCGGGTTCTTCGACTAGTACTTTTTGGAAACGTCTTTCAAGGGCTTTGTCTTTTTCAAAATATTTTTGGTATTCGTCCAAAGTCGTTGCCCCAATCGCACGCAATTCGCCACGTGCCAAAGCGGGTTTCAAAATATTAGCCGCATCCATCGCCCCTTCGCCACCACCAGCACCCACTAAAGTGTGGATTTCGTCAATGAAAAGGACAATGTCGCCTTCGGCAGCAGTTACTTCTTTCACTACCGATTTCAAACGTTCTTCAAATTCGCCTTTGTATTTGGCACCCGCAATCAAAGCGCCCATATCGAGGGAGAAGATAATTTTGTCTTTTAGGTTTTCCGGCACATCACCATCCACAATTCGGTGTGCTAAACCTTCGGCTATGGCGGTTTTACCCACACCAGGTTCACCAACCAACATGGGGTTGTTTTTGGTTCTACGAGTTAGAATTTGCAACACACGACGAATTTCCTCGTCACGACCAATAACAGGGTCTAATTTGCCGCTTCGGGCTAAATCGTTGAGGTTTTTGGCAAATTTGTTTAAGGCATTATAAGTTTCTTCGGCAGAGGCAGAGGTTACTCTTTCGCCTTTTCTCATTTCTTCAATTGTCGATTTTAGACTTTTTTCGGTAACGCCTTGGTCTTTTAAAATTTGGGCTACTTTAGTTTTCGACCCAAAAATAGCGAGTACCAAATGTTCAACCGAAACAAATTCGTCGTTCATTTTTCCAGCCAAAATTTCGGCCTCGTTCAGAGTCGAATTAGCGGTTCTGGATAGCATGATTTCGCCACCAGAAACTTTTGGAAAACTTTGAATGGTACTTTCCAAGATTTGTTTGAAAAGAGGCACATTCACATTCAATTTTTTTAATAAAAAAGGTGTTACATTTTCATCCACTTCTAAAAGCGCTTTGAAAATATGCTCATTTTCTATTTGTTGTTGCCCCACACTTTGCACAATTTGTTGCGAAAGTTGGATGGCTTCCTGCGATTTGGTTGTAAATTTATTAATGTTCATTTTGTTTAATGTTTTATAATTGGGGTTCAATTAATCGTAACAAAATATACTCCAAAACTCGTTTAATGACAAAATGGCACAATTTATTAACTAATTCATATTGAATTAAGACAAAAAGACGGTTAGCTTCAATTAGTAAATGCGACTTTTTGGATTTGAAAATATATAAATATTTATGAATTCGGTTAAAAAAGCAAAAGAAGCCCATTTTTTTCGATACTCCAGCACTCCGAAGAGTTCCATCTGTAAAACTTTGTAACGGACTACCGACCTCGCAGTAATAAAAAAACCAAAAAGCCATCACTCTAAAAAAGTTATGGTTTTAAGAAAATATATTTTTCAAACTGTGTCAGCATTCAAACGCTAACAGGGTTATACCCAATATATTTAT
>NZ_MUGT01000004.1:23942-56891 GCF_002217205.1 Flavobacterium branchiophilum NBRC 15030 = ATCC 35035
AAAAAAATCGTTGTATAGCTGGGCTACGGAACTGTTTTTTTGAATAATTTTAGCAAAAAAGTACCAGTAGATTGGACTATTTTATATGTATATTTGGTATAAAATGCCAGGTATCGACAAAATGGCTTTGGCAGTTAGAAAATTTGGTAATCAAACTTATCTAACAGGAACGATGGTATATACTAAGAAAAATTTCAATTTCGACATGATGAATGCCATGATGATGAGAAGCATGAATACCAAATTATTAAACGGCATTTGAGCTGGCTACAAATTTTATATGGAAAAAGGCACAATTGTAGATGAAAAAATACCGTTGGATACTACAAAAATCATGATTATTGAATAATCGAAAATCAAAATGATGTCAAGCAAAATATTTTTAATTGTAAATGCAGTGCCTAATTCTGCAGACAAGACAAGTTTTCAGTTCTATTTATCACAAATAATCGAGGTTTTTGAACAATTTGAAGCGAGCAAAATGCAACGTTTCAAAAAAATAGACCAAGGCCACATAACCGCAATAGTATCTTTGAATTTCCAGATTTGGAATCCATACATAGGATGACTGCAAGTGAGGCTTTTAACCACTTAATGGATTAAGAAAAAAAGTCTATTTGCAAGAAGTAGATTTGATGATTTGCGAAACTTGAAAATAGCGGTTAATAGTAAAATTTTTATTTAAAATATTGATTTTAATATTGCTTCAAGCTCTTTATTAATAAGTTCATAAAAAAAGTAAATTGGAATGTTGTTTGTTTATTTATACCTTTGCACTTTAATTTTTTAAATGGTATGTTATTCAATCGACAATAAATTATTTTTTAATAATATTTATAACATAAAATTTAATTTTAAACTTCAAGAAAAAGTTAAAAATGAAAAAACAAAGTTTACTATGATCTATTTTGCTATTTTTGGCAGCGGGTGCATTTGCACAAGTAGGAGTTGGAACAACCAATCCGCAAGGTGTTTTTAATGTTGATGGGGCCAAAGACAACGCAACAACTGGAAATCCAACAACAGCACAGCAGCAAAATGATTTTATCATTACCTCTGCCGGTTCAGTCGGTATTGGTACTTTATCTCCGTTGAACAAATTAGTCGTAATGGGGGTAGATGCACAACCCTCCGCATTAAGTGTTAATCAAACCAATGCCATTTTTAGAATTGATGGAGGTACCAATCATTCGCTAGACATGGGTACAATGTCAGTTACACCTTATGGGGCTTATATCCAAACCCAAAACAAAACTGCCACAACTACTTTACCATTATCACTAAATCCAAAAGGAGGAAATGTAGGGATTGGTACTTTAACACCCGCAAAATTATTGCATGTTCAAGATACTGGGACATCGTTAATTGCCTCATCGGGCAATAATGGTATTTTAATATCTGGAGCTACTACTGGCGGGGCTAGAATTATATTGGAGGATTTGAATGCAGGAACAGATCTAAAATCATCAGCTATTATCAATTTGAATGGCAAAACCATTTTTGGGGCATCTTTAATTGATGATGGTTCAACATTTGTAAATGCAGTAGGAATAACAATTTTACATAATAATGGCAATGTAGGCATAGGTGTTGGTACTCCTTTAGAAAAACTAGAAGTTAATGGTAATTTAAGATTTAACGGGACGCTCATTGCTAATGGTACCTCTGGAACTGATGGACAAATGTTGGTATCTAAAGGTTCGAGCACAGCACCACAATGGACTACTATGACAACAGCCAATTCACAAAACATTTACACTGGAAATGGTACCATAACTAATAATAGAGATATTACTGTAAATGATAAAAACATCAGCTTTAATGCAACCACGGGTAATTTTATTTTTAATCCAAGCTCAACAGGTAAAATGGGCATCAAAACAGCATCGCCTGTTGGGCTACTTTCAAATACAGCAACAAATATACTATCATCGGGTAGCTTAGCACAGGCACCAAACCAAGCACTAGCTTGGGCTACTTCATCAGGAGCTAGTTCAGCTTGGGCAGCGGCTGTGTATAATGCAGCTACCTCAAATGGTGGTGGATTGTTAGTCAAGTCGGCTACAATTACAGACAGCCCTGTTTTTGAGGTGGCTACTGGAAATGCATCAGACAAAGACAACGCTGGAGTGTCTGGAGCTACTAGATTATTTTCGGTTTCTGGAACAGGCAACGCTAGAGTAACTAATAATTTGGAAGTAGATACCAATACCTTTTTTGTTGATGCCGCTAACAATTATGTAGGTATTGGAACAGCTAGCCCCGCTAAAACACTTGATGTAAAAACAGCCCTTGAGTGGGGAGGCATACAAGTTACCAATACTGGAGCAGTAACCACAGGAGCAGCACAATTAGTACTAAAAGGCAGCAGATCATGGGCTTGGCAAAGTAATAGTGCTGGAAATGGTAATGGAAATGGTTTCTTGCAATTGGTAGATAATGATGCTTCAAATGCTGTTCGATTGAGTATTACCGATACAGGAAATTTTGGAGTAGGAATCATAACACCAACTAATAAAATGACGGTAAAAGGGACTAACAACCAACCGTCGGCACAAAATGTAGATGCTACCAATGCTACTTTTCGAATCGATGGCAATTCAAACCATGCTTTAGATTTTGGAACCTTTAGTTCCTCTCCATTTGGTTCCTATATTCAATCACAAAATAAATCTGGAACAACAGGTTTGCCTCTAGCATTGAACCCAACAGACGGAAATGTAGGTGTTGGAACAGCCAATCCAATATCGAAACTAGATGTCCAATCAGCTGTAAAAGAAGTTGCAAGATTTACAAGTAGTCAAACATTAACAAATTTTGGAAGTATAGCAATAGGAAACAGCTCAGGAGCTTGGACAAAGTTAGCTGCAGGTTCTGGAGCATTTGCCGTTAGAAATTACAGCACAGATGCCACTGTGTTGTATGCAGATTTAATTTCAGGAAATATGGGTATTGGAACAACTAGTCCGTCGGCTAAATTACATGTAAATGGCGATATGAATATTTCTAATGTTCCAGATGTTTTAGGAACAGATGTGTCAAATAAATTGGTGATAACAAGTAGTGGCGAAGTTAAAAAAGAACCTAATAAGAATGTAACCGTTACAGCAACTTCTTCAGCAGGATCTACATCAAGTTTGATTACAATTCCAACACAATTTAATGCAAGCTATGAAGTTATTATTACTACGGGTAATGGTTGTGGTTACAGTATTGTGTCTAAATTTTTATTAACAGGCTCAACACCAAATAATACTTGGGCATTGAGGCATAATGTAAGCGTTGTAGGTAATAATGTTCCTGCTGACTATACTGTAACTCAAAATTCTAAGGCTAATATTGCTATGACAGTAGCTACAGCGGGCTGTCAGGACGGCGGTGATACAACGCAATTTAATTATACCATAGACGTTAATAATAATGGTGAACTGTCCGTTACAAATAATGGTAACGTGGACAGACAATATGGAATAAAATTAAATCAACTATAATGATATAGTTAATTAAAAGAAAAATAATTTCAAGCATAACCTAATATTAATGATGTTGATATTAGGTTATTTTGTTTTAATAAATCTAAAAAAATTATATTTTATATTCAATTTCAATAGATCAACAGCATCCCTCAATACAAATATGATCATATCATAATAGATTTGGTATTACTCTCAAAAAATAGCATTTTCAAAAAATGAACCCAATTTTGGTTTTTGATATTTATAAAAAATATTGTATTTTTACACAAAAAACAAATTCTTTTTTTGAAATGACTTTTACCTATCCAAAATCTGAGCGATTGAAAAGCAAAAATACGATTGATTTATTGTTTTCAAACGGAAAATCTGTTTCAAAATACCCTTTGAGGTTGGTTTTTGTACCTACACAAAACCAAGACAACCAACCAATTATAATGGGAGTTTCGGTATCCAAAAGGTATTTTAAAAAAGCGGTCGATCGCAATTATTTCAAACGAATACTTCGAGAAACCTATCGAAAAAACAAATCTATTTTGACGGCAAACTGTTCCAAACAATACAGCATGATGTTGTTTTATCAAACCAAAGACCGCTATACCTATTCGGAAATAGAAATAAAAACCCAGCAAATTTTTGAAAAATTTATTCAAAATTTAAACGAACATACGGACATAGCACATACCATTTAATTAAAAAAAAACAAAAATGACTATTCAAAAAAAATACATATTGCCAATTATAGCATCAGGCTTGTTTTTTATTGGTACTGCTTTTAAGGATAATTTTTTTGAAATTGCCAAGCAAATAGAAATATTTACGGAGTTGTATAAAACCCTTCATTTGAATTATGTAGATGACGTAAATCCTGCCGAATTGATGGATAAGTCTATCAAAAATATGCTTTCGGATTTGGATCCATATACTAATTTTTATAATGAACAAGAGGTGATAAAGGCTAGAATTTCGCAAGCAGGAGCTTATACATCCATTGGTGCAATTACCGAAAGAAGTGATGGGAAACTAATTGTAAAAGAAGTTTTTAAAAACTATCCTTCGGATAAAGCGGGTATAAAACCTGGCGATGTCATTGTCCAAATTGGCGATGTTAATGTATCTGAGTTTAAAAACGATGTTTCGCAATTATTGCAAGGTTCTAAAAATACCAAATTGCAAATCAAATACTTACGACAAGGCATTATCCAAAGTACCAGCATTACGTTGGACGAAATACCTATCAAGGCGGTACCTTATTATACGACAATGAATCAAAAAATTGGATACATTGTTTTGTCGGCTTTTAACGAAAAAACGACGCTCGAAACCAAGCATGCTCTTGAGGAATTGAAAAAAAAGGGGGTCGAAAAAATTATTTTAGACCTTCGAGGCAATCCTGGCGGGTTGTTGAACGAAGCTGTAAATATTTGCAATTTATTTGTTCCAAAAAACGAAATTATTGTTACTACAAAATCCAAAATAGAACAGTATAATACCGTTTACAAAACTGATAAAGAGCCAATAGACACCGAAATTCCATTGGCAATATTGGTAGATGGCAAAAGTGCTTCGGCCTCCGAAATTGTATCGGGAGCATTGCAAGATTTGGATAGAGCTGTAGTAATAGGCTGCCGAAGTTTTGGCAAAGGATTGGTTCAGCGCTATTTTGAAACCCCTTATGGCACCCAATGCAAAATTACAATTTCCAGATATTATACCCCTTCCGGACGGTGTATTCAGGCATTGGATTATTTGCACAAGGACGAAAATGGAAAAGCCATTAGAACAGAGGCTAAAAATTATACAGCTTTCAAAACCAAAAAAGGAAGAACCGTTTATGACGGTGGAGGCATTTTGCCCGATATTGAGTTGTCTGAATCAAAAAGAAGTACCATTGGCGAATTATTATTAAAAAACAATGGTGTTTTTGATTTTGCAACCCAATATTATTATCAACATCAAAATATTGGAAATGCCATGCCCGAAATTACATCAAAAGATTTTGAAGATTTTAAACAATTTTTAAAAAAATCGAATTTTAATTTTGATACAGAAAGCGAAAAGGCATTGAAAAAAACCCTTGAAGCGGCTCAAAAAGAGCACATTGAAACAGCCATCAAGCCCGCATACCAACAGCTGTATCAAGCCATTCAAAAAAGTCAGGAACAATTATTAGAAGACAACAAAGAGGAAATAAAAAAGTTATTGCAGGACGAAATTATAAAACGCTATTATTATAGCGAAGGGCTTTATGAATATTACAGTCAAAACAATGTTGAAATTAAAAAGGCCATGGACATTTTGACAAATTTGGAAGCATACAACCGCATTTTGAAAAAATAAAAAAACAACAAGCATGAAAATCAAAATAGCCCTCCTTTTTTTTTGGCAAATATTCCTTTTGCAAGCTCAAGAAGAAGCCGTACAATCTGTTTATTTTCAATTTGATAAATTCAATTTGGACGACAAACAAGCGGCTGATGTGATTAATTTTATAATAAAATCTGATACTAGCAGAATAGCCTCTGTACAAATATTTGGTTATTGCGATGATAGAGGACAAGACGCATACAATTTTAAATTGAGTAATAACCGAGCCAACACCATCAAAAACAAGTTGATAGACAACGGCATCAAAAACAAAATCATTGTTACAATTGAAGGCAAAGGACGGGTGTTGATAGACGATGACATTGTAGAAAATTTACCCGAAATTAGATCCAAAAACAGGCGGGTGGATGTGGTGTTGAACTTGAAACCACTACCCAAACTTAACATTCCGGGGTTATACAATACCATCAAAAAAACTCACACTGTAGGCGATAGGATTTATTTAGAAAAAGTGTATTTTGAGAAAGGCAGTAGCCAATTAACATCAGAATCTGTAAAAGAGTTGTATCAAATAGCAAGACAATTACACAAATTTAAAAATTTTGATTTTGAAATTCAAGGACACGTTTGTTGTACGCCTCCCTATCAAAAAGAAGCGATAGACAAAGATACCAAAAAAAGAGGATTGTCTAAAAATAGAGCCGAAGCTGTATATAATTATTTCATTTCTAAAAATATCAATAAAGACAGAATGACTTTTAAGGGCTATGGAAATACCAGACCTTTAAACAAAGGATCGGAATATGATAGGCGGGTAGAATTGGTGATTACTAAAACTTATTAATTAACATAAAATCAATGATTTGCATTATTTTACAATAATTTAACGATAAAAACACGTTTTTTTATTAAAAATTCGCATCTTTGTCTTGAAAAAAATATCAAATTTACTTTCGTCATGAAAAATTACAGAAACACTATATTTTACTTGATCATAACAGGCGGTTTTTCTGCACTCATGTATTGGATTCTAACAAAAGGGAAGTCGTTAGAAATAGGTAAATTTAGTGCTTCAACAAATACAACAAATGATTATTGGAATGATTTTATGGCCTCTATGCAACACAATTTGCACCATCCATTAGCCATTTTATTAGTACAAATCATTACCATCATATTAGTATCTCGTTTTTTTGGTTGGATTTTTAGAAAAATTGGACAGCCCTCTGTAATTGGCGAAATTATTGCGGGTATTTTTTTAGGACCCTCGCTCGTTGGTATGTATTTTCCAGAATATTCTGCGGCATTGTTTCCTACGGAATCTTTAGGTAATTTACAATTTTTAAGTCAGATTGGGCTTATACTTTTTATGTTTGTCATTGGTATGGAGCTTGATTTGAAAATTCTAAAAAATAAAGCAAACGATGCTATAGTAATTAGTCATGCTAGTATTGTCATTCCGTTTACACTTGGTATTGCTTTGGCTTATTTTGTATATTACCAGTTTGCTCCAAAGGGAGTAGCCTTTTTATCATTTGCGTTGTTTATGGGAATATCAATGAGTATAACAGCCTTTCCTGTTTTGGCCAGAATTGTTCAAGAAAGGGGTATTCATAAAACCAAGTTAGGTGCCATTGTAATTACTTGTGCAGCCGCAGACGATATTACAGCATGGTGCTTGCTTGCGGCCGTAATTGCCATTGTAAAAGCAGGATCGGTATTGAGCTCTATTTATGTAATGGGGTTGGCTTTTGGTTATGTTTTGGCCATGTTGTTTTTAGTAAAACCTTTTCTTAAAAAAATTGGAGAACTGTATGGCGACAAAGAAAAATTAACCAAACCTGTTGTGGCTA
Source organism: Flavobacterium branchiophilum NBRC 15030 = ATCC 35035 (assembly GCF_002217205.1). Taxonomy (GTDB): domain Bacteria; phylum Bacteroidota; class Bacteroidia; order Flavobacteriales; family Flavobacteriaceae; genus Flavobacterium; species Flavobacterium branchiophilum. The sequence continues at coordinate 31,597 of NZ_MUGT01000004.1, forward strand.
TTTTTTTTCTGACTTTAATAATGTCGGCTTATGCTACGGAAGTCATTGGTATTCATGCCTTATTTGGTGCTTTTATGTCAGGAGTTATCATGCCCGATATAGCTAAATTTAGAAATATTTTTATCGAAAAAGTTGAAGATGTCTCTTTGATTTTACTCCTTCCATTGTTTTTTGTTTTTACGGGTTTGCGAACTCAAATTGGACTTATAAACGATGTGTACCTCTGGAAAGTAACTGGGTTTATCATATTGGTTGCCGTTGTGGGTAAGTTTTTAGGAAGTGCTTTGGCTGCAAAATTTGTAGGGCAATCTTGGCGAGATAGTTTAACTATTGGTGCCTTGATGAACACCCGTGGATTGATGGAACTCGTTGTACTTAATATTGGATTAGACCTCAAAGTACTAACACCAGAGGTATTTACTATGATGGTAATCATGGCATTGCTAACTACATTCATGACAGGTCCGGCATTAAACCTTATCAATTACATTTTCAATACGAAAGACGTAGATGAAGATGAAGAAATTATCAATACATCGGATTTTAGAATATTATTGTCTTTTGGCAACAATGAAAAAGGCAAATCCTTATTAAAATTAGCCAATTGTTTGATAAAAAAACAACCCGAGACCTCCAAAATTACAGCCATGCACTTAACGCCTAGCGACGAAATGCACGCTTTTAATTTAGAGGAGGTTGAAAAAGAAAAATTTGGTCCTTTGTTAGAACAATCTAAAGTATTAAAACAAAAATTGACCACCATTTTTAAAGCAACAACCGATATTGAAACCAATATTGCCGAGGTAGCCAATAACGGTGAATATGACTTGCTGTTGATTGGACTTGGAAAATCCATTTTTGAAGGCACTTTTCTGGGTAAAGTTCTTGGTTTTACGACCCGATTAATCAATCCAGACAGACTTTTGGATAAATTTAAAGGCAAAGAAGGCTTGTTTGAAAATTCGCCCTTTGATGAAAGAACCCGCCAAATTATTTCAAAAACCAAAACTCCTATTGGTATTTTGATTGATAATGATTTGCAAGATGTTCAAAAAGTTTTTTTACCTATACTAAGTCAGGAAGATACTTTTTTGATAGACTATGCTCAAAAATTGATTTTCAACAACCAATCACAAATCACTATTTCGGATAGTCATAAAATTGTGAAAACCAATTTTGTATTACAAAGTGCCATTAGCTCTTTAGAAGAAAAATATCCAGACCATTTGGACATCAATAACAACAAAGAAATTCCAAAAGAACTGCTAGCCCATCACGACATCGTATTGATAAGTTTAGAAAGTTGGAAAAATTTAATTGACGCTCAAAGCAATTGGTTGAGCAATATTCCTTCGGTATTGATAATCAAACCTTAAGATTGAATTACTTGAAGTACTTCGTTAATGTTTTTTTGACTATTGCCAATGTATATTTTTCCGTTGATAATAAACACAGGACGACTCAAAAAAGTATAATGTTCGAGTAAATATTTTTTAAAATCGGCTTCGGTTAGCGTTTTGTTTTTCAAATCATACGTTTTGTATAAAACAGCTTTTTTGCTAAAAAGGGCTTCATAGCTTCCTGCCAATTGATACATTTGTTCCAACTCTATTTCAGAAATTGGATTTTGTTTGATGTCATGAAAAGTTAAAGAAATGTCTTTTGGCAACATTTTGATGATTTTTCTACAAGTATCGCAACTGGCCAAATAATAAATTTTGTTCATTGTTTTTTTCATGCAAAGAAAATAGTTTCTATTCAATAAAAATTAGTAATTTTATAAAAAAATAAAAATATGCAAGAATCATTTAAAATTACACAAACCAGCAGAAAAATTCTGGCTTCGTTTTTGGAGCAATATACGGTGGAACAACTCCATAAAATTCCAGACGGTTTTAGCAACAACTTGATTTGGAACATCGGACACGTTATTGTAACCGAGCAATTATTAGTTTACAAACTTTCAGGACTCCCCATGATGGTAACCGACGAAATGGTCGAAAAATATCGAAAAGGAACAAAACCCAGTGAAGAAATTACTGAAAACGAAGTGAAATTATTGCAAGAATTGCTGTTTGCTACCATAAATCAAACCCAAAAGGATTTTGAAAATGGCGTTTTTAAAAACTATCAAGAATACCCAACCTCCACCGGATTTGTTTTACAAAACGTAAAAGATGCCATTGCATTTAACAACCTGCACGAAGGAATTCATTTGGGAATTATTCTTGGATTACGCAAGTTTATATAAATAACTCCAAGTTACTGCTTCAAATTCTAACTAAGATTTTGAAGCAGTAAAAATTTCAAAAAAAGACTCCCAACAAACTGCATTTGCTGGAAAAAATTCAGGAAACTCAAACGCCCGATCAAGATCTGAAAGCTCAAATTGGGATTGTTTGACACTATAAAAAAGGTGTTGCTTTTTTAAATAGGTAGCCAAATACTCTTGTTCAAACTGCCCGGGAGTAGGTAGAAGCACCGCTTTTTTTTGCAATTGATACAAGTCCATAACTGTAGAATATCCCGACCTGCAAACCAGCAATTGGCTACTCAAAATGGTCCATTCTAATTCCTTACTAGTCATAAAATTATAATATTCGATGCAACCTATTTTTTCATAAGTTTGCTTAGCTTCAACAATGCCTCTTATAAAAATAACAGATCCGTCAAAAAAAGAAAATTTTTTTTCCAATTCCAATTCCAAGATAGTCCGTTGAGGCTCTGGCCCCGATAGCAAAACCATGACATCATATTTTTTTGAACAAATATGTTTTTCAAACCTCGATTGAGGTCCTAAATACTTGATAGGAAAATTAAAATTTTGTTGATGTCCTAGAGCTCCCGATAAATTTAGATGGTTTTCAAAATCAAAAATCCAACATTCATGAAACTGTTTGATGATTTTTTGATGAAAAAAACGAGTCAAAAAAGTTGTAAACCCCGAAAGAACTTGCAATTGATGTGTAAGATAAACCGAAGGAATTGTAGTGGAAAATACACCAAATCGGCTATCGGCTATTATTCCTTGCAAATCATAAGTAACAATCCATTCTTGTACCAATTGGTTTTCGAGTTGTACGGCTCTTGCAATTTGGGGTGCTTGTAGCAAAAGAGACCAACGCAAAAAAGCACCCTTTTTAGGATATGTAATGTGGTAGGAAGGCAATTCGAGAGTCAGAAGTTGAGGAAACTCCTTTTTTAAAAGCAACAGCGCCTTACCATCAGAAGCTAAAATAGGCGAAAAACCATGATCAATTAATGCTTTGATAATGGTTACACACCGTGTGGCATGCCCCAAACCCCAATAAAGAGGTGCTACTAAAATATTTTTTGGTTTTGGCATGGCAAAAGTGTTGGTTATCATTTGCAAAAATAATTTATTTTTATTTTCAAAAAATTGCTTAATTTTACAAAAAAATTATCGAATCATTGTGGGAAGTAAAAATAAGTTAAAAAGATTTAAAGAAAACGAAACATTTGAAAATGTTTTTCAACCAACAAGAGAAGAAGTTGTAAACAATTGTTTTGCTTTAAAAGGCAAATGGAATACTGATTTTTTCAAAAACAACAACCCCTTGATAGTAGAATTGGGTTGTGGCAAAGGCGAATATGCAGTGGGTTTAGCGCAAGAATATCCAGACAAAAATTTTGTAGGAATAGACATCAAAGGGGCCCGATTTTGGCGTGGGGCAAAAACAGCCGTAGAAACAGGATTGCATAACGTAGCATTTGTTAGAACACAAATTGAATTGATTCATCACATTTTTGAAAACCAAGAAGTAGATGAAATTTGGATTACATTTCCTGATCCACAAATAAAATACAAACGAACCAAACACAGAATGACCAATGCGGAGTTTTTAAAATTATACAAAAAAATTCTTAAACCCGATGGAATTGTAAATTTAAAAACAGATTCCGAATTTATGCATGGCTATACCCTTGGATTGCTGCATGGCGAAGGTCATGAGGTGTTGTATGCCAATCATAATGTATATGAAAATCATGGAGCACCAAAAGAGGTTACTAGCATCCAAACTTTTTATGAAAAACAATATTTGGAAATCAAAAAAGCCATTACTTACATTCGATTTAAAATCAAATAAATGAAAGAAATAATTCCGTTTTTATCTGGATTTATTTCAGCTTGTATAGGTATTGCCTTGCCAGGATTAATCAATATGACCGCAGCAAAAGTAAGTCTTAAAGACGGTAAAGACAGAGCCATATCGTTTGTGAGTGGTGCTTTGATTGTTATAGTGATGCAAACATTGTTAGCGGTATTATTTGCTCATTATATATACAATAGACCACATGTTATTTATGTTTTAAGAACCATTGGAATGGTTATTTTTTCCCTATTAACCATTTATTTTTTAGGCATTGCCAAAAAGCCAATGGCCAAAAAAGAAAATATCAAAATCAAAAGCAAAAAAAGCCGTTTTTTTCTTGGCATGTTGTTGTCTGCTCTCAACTTTTTCCCAATTCCATATTATGTTTTAATAGCCACTACGCTGTCTAGCTACCACTATTTTACTTTTAATGATGTGTCGATATTACTATTTTTATTGGGCGTTGCATTAGGTTCCTTTTTGGTTTTTTATATGTACATTCTGTTCTTTAAAAAAATAGAATCTAAAACGGATTTTTTCTTTAAAAATATGAATACAATTATTGGCTCCGTTACAGGAATTGTTACTTTGATAACCATTTATAAAATGTTCTAAAACAAACAGCAATGGAAGCTAATTTTTTTGAAAAAGTATATATTGTTGTAAGACAAATTCCAGAAGGTAAGGTAACTACTTATGGTGCTATAGCCAAGGTTCTTGGGGCGGCCAAATCGGCACGAATGGTGGGTTGGGCCATGAATGCCTCACATCAATTAGCAGATGTACCCGCACACCGAGTAGTAAACAGAAAAGGTTTGCTAACAGGCAAACACCATTTTGACGGCACACTTTTGATGCAACAACTTTTGGAAAACGAAGGCATTCAGGTAGTTAACAATCAAATAGTCGATTTTGAAAACGTTTTTTGGGAACCACAAATAGACAAATAAAAAATATTTTTGTATCATAAAAAATATTATATTTGCAACCTTAATTAATCGAGGTCGAGTACCTCAAAATTTAATCCATAAAGATTATGTCAGTAAAAATCAGATTACAAAGACACGGAAAAAAAGGAAAACCTTTTTACTGGGTTGTTGCAGCAGATGCACGTTCAAAAAGAGATGGTAAATACCTAGAAAAAATTGGTACTTACAATCCAAATACTAACCCAGCTACAATTGATTTAGATTTAGATGCAGCAGTAAAATGGTTGTTCAACGGAGCACAACCAACAGATACTGCAAGAGCCATCTTGTCTTACAAAGGAGCCTTGTTGAAACACCATTTAGAAGGTGGAGTTCGCAAAGGAGCTATTACTGCAGAGCAAGCTGAAGCTAAATTAGCCGCATGGTTAGAAGCAAAAGCCAGCAAAGTAGATGCTAAAAAAGACGGATTGTCTAAAGAACAAGCCGCTGTAAAAGCCGCCGCTTTGAAAGCAGAACAAGAAGTAAATGCAAAACGTATTGCAGCAGCTCAAGAAGCAGCAGCAGCAGCAACAGCCGCTCAAGAAGCAGCCGCAGCTACTGAAGAAGCAGCTACTGAAGCAACTGACGAAACGACTGAAGCATAAATTTAAAAAAAAAGCGACTTATGCGTAAAGAAGATTGTTTCTATTTAGGTAAAATCGCTAAAAAATTTAGTTTCAAAGGCGAAATTCTGATGTATTTAGATACAGACGAGCCAGAGCTATACGAAAATTTGGAATCAGTGTTTGTTGAATTAAACAAACACTTGGTTCCTTTTTTTATTGAAAACGCATCCTTATACAAAAACGATTTTTTAAGAGTACGGTTTGAAGACGTACAATCGGAAGCCGATGCCGATGCTATAATGAATTGTGGCGTTTATTTGCCATTACAAATGTTGCCCAAACTATCGGGCAATCAATTTTACTTTCACGAAGTAATTGGTTTCGAAATCGAAGACCAACGACTTGGAGTTTTTGGCATTATCCAATCGGTAAACGACAGTACTGCACAAGCACTTTTTGAAGTTTTAAATGGCGAAATCGAAATTCTAGTGCCCATAATCGACCATTTTTTAGTACAAGTCGACCGAGAAAACAAAAAAATTATCATGAACTTGCCCGAAGGCTTAGTCGAAATGTATTTGTAATATCAAATATATTTTATATGTATATTTGGTATAATCAACCCCCCCCGTTCAATACCATTTCAACACTTTTATATATTTGCATCACATTATAACTTACTGCCATAAGCCAAATCTCCCGCATCGCCCAATCCAGGAATAATGTACTTTTTGTCGTTCAACTTATCGTCGATAGAAGCAATCCACAAATGAACATGACTTGGCAACACCGATTCCAGAAAGGCTATCCCTTCAGGTGCAGCAATCACCACTGCTATATGAATCTCGTCAGGTGTGCCCATTAGCTTTAACTGATTTAAAACCGCAACAATAGACTGCCCTGTGGCCAACATCGGATCCAATAAAAGTAGTGTTTTGTGTGCCAAATCTGGAATAGCTTCATAACCAACTTCTATCTCAAAACCATCTCCAACATGTTTTCTAAAAGCAGCAACAAAACCATTCTCCGCTTCATCAAAATAATTCAAAAAACCCAAATGCAAAGGCAAACCCGCTCTCAAAATAGAGCAAAGCACTACTTCATTGGATATCAAATAACTACTTTTGATGCCCAAAGGCGTTGTTACCTCACAATGGTCAAAATCGAGTGTTTTGCTTATTTCATAAGCCATTATTTCGCCAATTCGTTCCAAATTTCGCCGAAACCGCATACGGTCTTTTTGTGCGTCAACACTCCTAATTTGATTCAAAAAATGATTCAAAATACTATTTGATGTAGATACATGATGGATTTGCATAATTTGTTATTGATATTAAAAAAAATAAACTAAAATATTGAGATTTCAAAAGTATAAAACTATATTTGTATTTCAAATCAAAAATTATGTTTTCTAAATTAGCTTATAGCATCTTCGAACAAAGCATCGCAGATTATCATCAATTTGACAATGTCGATCAACCCATTCAAAACCCTTATTCCAAAAATGATTTTGAACATTTATTATACCACAAAAATTGGATAGACACCGTACAGTGGCATTTTGAAGACATCATCAGAGACCCCAATATCGATCCCGTAGCAGCACTAACCCTCAAACGCAGGATAGATGCTTCAAATCAGGAACGAACAGATATGGTGGAATATATAGACAGTTATTTCTTGAAAAAATACCAACATGTTGCGGTAAAAAACAATGCCAAAATCAATTCCGAAAGTCCCGCATGGGCTTTTGACAGATTGTCCATTTTGGCCCTAAAAATCTACCACATGAAAGAAGAAGTAAACCGTCCAAACGCCACTTCAGATCACAAAGACAAATGTCAGGCCAAACTCAATATTCTGCTAGAACAACGCACAGATTTATCGTTGGCCATAGACGATTTGTTGCAAGATATTGAACATGGCGACAAGTTTATGAAGGTATATAAACAAATGAAAATGTACAACGACGAAGAGTTGAATCCTATTTTATATCAAAATAAATAATCAATAGCTTGTTGGTTTCAGGTTTTGTTTTAGAACCAATTTCTAAAAAAAAACAACAACAAGCCAAAAGCAACTATTTTTTTGGGCGTTCCCCTACGGGTCGGGCTATTCGTTCTAATCTTTTTTTGGGTGGGCACGGGCAGAAAAAGCCCGCACCCACCCAAAAAAAGGATTTCCACTGCTATCCCTAACGCAAAATGCGGTAATAATAACATTCAGCCTATTTTATACCTCTATTGGGTATTAAATCAGTATCTAACTTTTTGTATTAATTTTTATACAAAAGCACCCTTTAAACAATCAAATCGAGTCGGGGAGTGGCTCATTGGGAACTATTTTGTAATCCCATTTATACTTTTTATGATTGTTGCCAATAGCGGGTATTAACACTCCAATGCCTGCTAATACAATGCCTGGCGGTACTAATAACAGCCCATAACCACCAACTGCAATACCCGTAACAAAGACAACCGTGCCAACAACTAGGTAAATTCCAGAGAGTAGGGCCGAGGTTAAGGACATACTTCTGATTTTTGAAATCGACTCTATAGGAATGTTTATACCATCAATAGCAATGGTACTGTCGTCTATAATTACCAGACGGCCTTTATACGTTTTGCCGTCTGCAGTGGTAATTTTTACTCTTTTATTGGCTCTAAAAAAATCAGTTTCGTCGTCTGTTTTGCTCGACAAAAGCACCCCTTTTTGTTGCGAAAAAACAACATGGGTTGTTAAGAGTAGTGCTAAAATAATTTTTAAAAAAATGTTCATCATGGTTTTAATTTTTAAAATTGTAATTTTTTTTTTTGTACTAATTTATAGTGTGAATTTAATGTTTAAAATGGTATTTGATGCCCATTGAAGTAAAATGCCAAACCATCAAAACGTTACTATCATTTGTTGTTGTTCAAATTTAATTGTTCATTTTGGTCTATGATACTTCCGCTGTCAATAACCTATTTATTGTTGATTTTTTCCCATTTGCCACCACAAACCCCATTAGCCACACAATGATTTGAAAGGGTATCCAATTTAAAATAGGCTTCATAATAATAACCATTGCTACGGAACTCGAAACTTTTGGACAAAGCACATTCGCTTAACACTATTGCAATAACAAAAAACAGATTTTTATTGTTTTTTACCAAAAACAACACGTTTTATTCCGAAATTGATTAATATATTTTGGGTATAATAGTTTCTTTTAAAAATAAAAGTTTCGCTACTCCCTTTGTATCCCCCAAAAAAGTATCCTTCAACATCGGTATAAACGATATATTTTTTATCAATCATATAATTTAAACCTATTCCTAAGTTTATGTTCAAATATGATTTTGCATAATCATTGGTGTATGTATAATTGCTTTCTGTTTCATGATTCCATGCTAAACCAAGTTTTGCACTTGGATAAAATTTAGAATCAATATTAGAATTTAAGTTAAAATGAGCATTTATAGGAATACAAATTACGCTTCCGTCAAAATGACCATATTCTGGTTTGTATCCATTTGTAAACGAAACACCTGTTTTAATATACTTAAATCGTGCAGTAATACTGAATTTATCATTCAAAAAATATTCAGAAATGAATCCCGATTGAAACGAATTTTTAGGTTCATTTAATTTGTAACCTAAAATGGTATTACTACCCATTTCTATACCAAAATACCATTGCCCCTTTGGATTGACAACTGTTTTTTTGTTTTGTGCCGTGGATAAAGTTCCAGTGATGCATAGCGATAACAAGAGTGTTTTTTTTATAAGCATTTTGACTGATTTAAAAAAAGCCGTTTTTATACAAACGGCTCGTTATTTTAGTTTATTGTTTTGTGAAATTGATGTCTTGATAAAAATTATCATAAGTAATTTTAGCGATATAATATCCTGACGGCAGGTTTGAAATATCATGAATGCTTGGATTACCACTAATAGTCTTAGTCCCAAAAAGCATTCCAGATTGATTGTAAATCCGTGCAATTATAGGACTTGTTGTTGAAGGATATAAACTAGCATTTTTTAAAGAAAACACCAATGTACTTGAAACAGGAATTGGTGTAATTTGATAAAAATTGACCATCACAGGACCTGCGGGTGGCAGCGTGGTACCGTCCGTCCAACTAAAATTTTTCCATGCACTCCAACAGTTGTTTGATTTTACTCTACATCTGAATTTCAAAGGATTGTTTGTTGGGTTTGCTCCCGTTACATAAAGGTTTGCTTGCGAGCCAGTAGCAGCTGTTGCAGTGTAACCGTTTGATCCATTAAAGAAAAAATTGCCCGATATTTTTTCCCACTGCCAGTCGGAATTGATTGGTGTATAATTACCCAAATTGGCACTCAAATTATAACTCAAATAATTATTATTTGCACCACCACTCAAAGCACAAGTAGCATCTATACTACCAGAATCATAACAACCATTTATAGTAGGTTGCAACGTTCCTAGTATGATTGACCTCACGTTAGTAAGACCATTGCTAAATGTTGCTGTGATGCTACTAGACGGATTTGTAAATAATGCTTTGACAGTAATACTGTAATTATCAGAACTGATAATTTGTAAATCGGGTGTTACAGCCCAATTTGAAACAGGACTTGGTATTTTGCAAATGTCATACGTAAAAGTAGCTGTTGTGTTTATACACATTGCAGAAGGTCCAGACAAAGCATTTGCGGGAATTGGAAAATAAGGTGCTTGGGGATTACCCGCTAATTCTTTCAATAACCACTTCGCACTTTCTTTTGTAAAAGAAGTATGTTCTGTATTTTTACTTTCACCATAATAACTATCAAAAGGAGTTTGTCTATTTGTTGAGCAAAGTAGATTGATATTTAATGGATTACTCCAGTTTTGATTGGGTTGTAAATGTGCTAATGCAGAAAATGTACTGATAAAAGAATTACTTTCTACATATTCATTTTCCTCTGTGTAACTTCTATATCCAGCTTCACTTGCACCACCTTCTATCGATTCTCTTAATTTTTTACCAAGTTTTAAAAAGCCACCAGGTACTACATCAAGACTTCCTCTAATGTCTTGATTATTTACATTCAAAGTCCATCTTGGATGTGGCAAACATGGATTACAGTTTAATCCTGTTAATGGATTCCAATGTAATGAGAATGCTGTAGTTTGTCCATCTCCTTTAAATACAGTTCCTGTTGAGCCGTAACTTGGGCAAAAAACATCTTGGAAACGAGCCAATGTTATGGTAGAACTTTGAAAAGGCCAAAGACCTCGAATATAAATTTTTGTTCTTAAAAAAGTTTGTCCTTCATAGCCTTGTTTTGTTCCTGTTAGTGAACCATTGGTCATAGCAATTTTTCTAAATGATGTGTTTGATACTGGATAGCCATTTGAACCTGCCACACCATTTGCATTTAAGGCATTATAATAAGTATTGAAATAAGATGAGCCTAATAAATTATGATTGGGTGAAGTTCTGGCATATTCAAAGTTGGTAATACTCATTTGCTGACCTGCAACTGAATTTAGATCGTTGTATTTTTCTACTGCTGATTTATTTCCCATTGGGTCTGCCATGAACCAAATATTGGCTTGAGCCCCAACTGGAATATTTGCTCCCAAATGGGGACTATCGACACTTACCCAAAGTCGTGCATTGTGTTTCCAACTACTATCTCCTGTTTGTGCAAATTTCTTTTCCATATAGGCCAGTGCATAACGGGTTATTTGTCCGCCCATACTTGGACCAATTAAAACCAAACCATTTGTGCTTCCTGCGGTGGTTTGCAAGGGTTTTACATAACTTCTAATAAATGCAACCAGTGTTTTGGCATTTCGTTCTATATAATCGGCACCGCCATCTACTTGCACCATATTTGGGCGGGTTTCAAAATGACCTGGAAACGGAATGGGAACAAAAACCTGTTTGGTTGGCTGTGTAGGATGCACAAACTCATAATTGGGCTGATTGATGACGATTACATCGTAACCCAAGGTGCGTAATTCTTGCATTAGATTAATTGGACCAGGTGCTCCACTGGATAAAATGCCTTGATAAATCATCGAATCCTCAATTGATTCATGGCTTATGGGGTTGAAGGCAACAGTAATCATGGGATTGCTGCCAAAACCATTAAAAGTTATTTTTTTGTTCTCGTTAAAACATTTTGGGTCGCTTTCGCAGTCGCAATCTTGAACTTTTCGTTTGTCGCCAGGGTCAAAACCATCAACAATAATTATGGGTTTTAGCATTTTTTTGGAGGTATTGGCATAGGCATAAAACACGGTATATTCAATTTGTCCTTTGAATGATAAATCGCCAGTATTGTATCCTGCAAAAGCTTCGGTTGCAGCAATTTCGGCAGTAGATGATGGAAAGATACCTTTGTCCCGAAGGGTTTCGGTACACAAAGTAGCCGTTGTTCTGCTATAATTGGCAGCCTCTACATTTACATAAAGGGTTGCATAGGTGGTAATAACAGAATTGTCAGTAAATGTGGCAATAAAAGTTAAAGTTTTAAGACCAGAATTAGGATAGACCACATTTTTTGAGTTGATCAAATAACTACCATTACTGATAATTGCAACTGCGGTATTGGTTGCGGAATCTTCAAATTTTACACTTAAATTTTTAATGGCAGTAGTAGCGTTGTTAAAAGTAAAATAATCGTTAAAATTGAAACTGATGCTGCTGCCCGAAACAACATTTTTTAAAGGAGAAGCGACCAAGATTTTTTTAGCAATAAACGAAGTTTTTCCTGCAACAGCAACGAATTGATTGTTGGTTACTGTTATCCCCGATAGTGCAACATTATCTTCATTGATATTGAGTCGATGAAACGAAGTGTTGATAATGCCAATATCAACTGCATTCGGAATAGTAGTTCCAGCGATTCGGAGTTTTAAAGCATCAGAATTTATAAACAAGGATTGGTTTGATGCTTGGTGCAATTCGGATAAGGCTTGAACAAAATGTTTGTTGTTGGAAATATTATTTTCAGTCGTGTTATAGTTGGTAAGATTAGAAAAATCTACAACTTTGTCTAATAATATGCCCGACGAGATCTGGGCAGTTGGTAAATTGGCGAGCATCACGGGCCAATTGGGATGCTCTTCGATTGCGGTAATTGTTGAACCGTTTTGGGCTGTGATTTTGCCTACTGCAAAAAACAGCAATACTGTAATGAAAATTTTTTTCATAGTTTTGTAAAGATTAAATTAGTGAATTTTTTAGTGAATTTTTATTGTTTAATTATTGGGTACTATTTGGCGTAGTACCCTTTTTTATTTAAGGAAATGTTGCATTTGGGAGTGTGTTCAAGTTTAAGTCAAACCTTCCGTCGGTAATTGTTATAAAATCATTAGGATTGTCATAGCGAACAAACTTACCTTTGAAATTTCCAGATAAAATCCAATTTCCAGTTAAACTACCATTAAATCGGGTTATCTTTATTTCTCCTTGATTTACAATTGAACCGTAATAAGCATAGTTTGATATATTAGCATCCCATATCTTAAAATAAATATGATCAATTAAAGCACTATCAATGCCGTCATGAAAATTGCTATTAAATAAAGGGTAAATACCAATTGCATTTACTAAAAGTTCTTTGAAATGAATTGTCATTTGAAATCCGACAGCACTTTTGCCATCTTTAACAACAATTTCACTCCATGGTAGTGTGCTACTTCCAGTATAAACTAAACCATGCCCAGAAGGGCCAGTAAGCGTACCAGTTGGATCTCTTGGGATGTACACCTTGCCGTTTATGGTAACACCAAAGGTGTTGGCTCCCATCTGGGTTTCGGGTGGTAGTTTTGATGCTTCAGTTTGAACATCGTCTTTGGAGCAGCCTACAAGTAACAATGTTGCTACAAGAGTTAAAATTTGTTTTTTCATTTTTTTTAGAATTAAAATTAATTTGAATAGAGATAAATCATTTTGGTAATTATCATTTTTTTAGGAAGAATCCATTTTTTTACTTTTTATAATTCCTGTGGTTGTTTGGGTTGTCATTTTTGTTTGAGTTTAATTTTTTAAAATACGGCTTTGTTGTTATGAGTCATTTTCAAAATAGTTGTGATGCACTGATTCTTGGCAACAAAAGTAGCGTTCGCTTAAAATAAAGTGTCCCAAATTCTGCATTTTTACGGAATTTGGGACACATTTACAGAATTTGGGACAAAGTTTAACAGTTTTTGTTCCAAAAATCGAAAATAGTTTGTTCCCAATTGCGTGGTCTGCATGAGAGAGGTTGTAATTGCCTCTATTAAAATCATACAAATTAGAAAACATTGCGGTTTTGTTATACAAAAAACCAGCTGTAATTTGTGATTGGTTGAGGTTAGAAAGCATCACGGGCCAATTGGGATGCTCTTCGATTGCGGTAATTGTTGAGCCGTTTTGGGCTGTGGTTTTGCCTATTGCAAAAAACAGCAATACTGTAATGAAAATTTTTTTCATACTTTTGTAAAGATTAAATTATTAATTTTTTTGTAAATTTTTATTGTTTAATTGTAATTGAGAGGCGACGGCAATCGCCTCTTTATTTTAATGATTTAGTGTGGCTAGATTTATATCAAATCTACCATCCGTAACTTGTATTGTTTCTGATGGATTGTCTTTGTTATACAAAGTGCAGTTAAATGTGCCAGAATAATTACCATTTGGATAATCAAATCGAGAAATTACTATTGTTCCAGCATTGGCTGCGGACCAGTAAGTTTTATTTATCCCATTTTCTGATATACCTGCAATAATTTGATTATTATTTGGACCATACGAATATAATTCGCCATTTGATTGTCCAACAATATAACCACCATTGCCAGTCGACATGTTTTTTATCCATAAAATAATACCGGCACCATTAATATCTTTTTTATTGGCAATTTCTAATTGCCAATAATCGCCTCCAATAGTCGGTGGGTGAAAATTTCCGCCCGCATTTAATTTTAAACCATAAAGTGGCGACCCTCCAATAGCTTGACTTCCATTTTTAGGAATTAAAAGTTTACCATTGATATAACACCCAGCAGTATTTGCTCCTGTTGTTGTGGCAGGAGGTAGGGTGTCGGCTGGGGTTTCGGGTGCGGAGTCTTTTGAGCAACTGAATAGCAACAATGTTGCTACAAGAGTTAAAATTTGTTTTTTCATTTTTTTTAGAATTAAAATTAATTTGAATTGAAATAAATCATTTTGGTAATCATCATTTTTTTAGGAGGAATCCATTTTTTTACTTTTTATAATTCCTGTGGTTGTTTGGGCTGTCATTTTTGTTTGAGTTTTATTTTTTTTTAAATACGGCTTTGTTGTTATGAGTCATTTTCAAAATAGTTTTGATGCACTGTTTTTTGGCAACAAAAGTAGCGTTCGCTTAAAATAAAGTGTCCCAAATTCTGCATTTTTACGGAATTTGGGACACATTTACAGAATTTGGGACAAAGTTTAACAGTTTTTGTTCCAAAAATCGAAAATAGTTTGTTACCAATTGCGTGGTCTGCATGAGAGAGGTTGTAATTGCCTCTATTAAAATCATACAAATTAGAAAACATTGCAGTTTTGTTATACAAAAAACCAGCTGTGATTTGAGATTGGTTGAGGTTAGAAAGCATCACGGGCCAATTGGGATGCTCTTCGATTGCGGTAATTGTTGAACCGTTTTGGGCTGTGATTTTGCCTACTGCGAAAAATAGCACTACTGTAATAAAAAACTTTTTCATTGTTTTGAATGGATTAAATTAATGAATTAGTGAATTATTTTTTGTTTTTTTAATTGAGAGGCGATGTCAGTCGCCTCTTCTTGTTTAATTATTTGGTTTGCTATTGGTTATGATTTTGTAGGTCCATTTTATTTTTTTGTGTTTATTTTGTGAGGTTAATGGAAGAATAAATAAAAGTGACCCTGTTGGTAAACCAATATATGCAGCTAAACCAAGATCGTCACTTTTTTTAGCAAAAGGTATGTTATATAATGAAGGTGCAAGTATGCCACAACCAAGTGTTATCAAAACCGTTTCCATAAATGTTGAAACGCCTGATGCTTTTCTGATTTTTACAATTTGGTCTAAATTTATTATCTGGTCTTTTATTTTTATTGTTGTAGAATCAATAATTGTAAATTGTCCTGCAATATTCTTTCCATTGGTGGTTTTAATTTTAATTCGGTGATGTTCCTTTATAAATTCTAAATTACCATTTTTTTGATTAAAAAGTGATATGCCTTGCTGGGAGAGCATTGTATTGGTAATAAATAATAATACCAAGATGATTTTTAATTTGATTTTCATGTTTTACTTATTTAATTGTGAATTTTATTGTTTAAGGAAAACTGGTACTTGATATTGTAGAAGAGTTAATATCAAATCGCCCACTTTTAATATCAATCTCATCTGTACCATTATACAATCGTAACTTTCCACTAAAATTGCCTGATATAATGTTATCATACTTTGTAATTGTAACTTTGCCAGAATTTTGATACGAACTATAGTATTTATAAGAATTTGTTGCACTGTCATAAATACGGGCATATACATAATTTTGCATCAAACCATTAATACTTGACTGAAAATTAGATTCCTGCCAGATATAATCTCCAAGTTGCTGTTGGTGCAAACCTTGTAAATGAATCATCATACTACTGGCTGGAATACCCGTTACACAATTAGTAATTTGAATTTCATTAAATTCTCTATTCCCACTTGGGTCTCCCCAAAATATCACCCCTTTCTGTCCAGGATTTAAAGTAGAACTTGAGCAATCACGGGGGTAAAAAACTTGTCCGTTGATAATGCAGCCAAAGGTATTGGCACCTGTTTGGGTTTCGGGTGGTAGTTTTGCTAAAGGGTCTTCTATAACAGGTTCGTCTTTGCTGCACCCAAGCAGCATCATTGCTGTAATAGCTAAAAATAGTTTTTTCATTTTTTTTAGAATTAAAATTAATTTGAATTGAAATAAATCATTTTGGTAATCATCATTTTTTTAGGAGGAATCCATTTTTTTACTTTTTATAATTCCTGTGGTTGTTTGTGCTGTTATTTTTGTTTGAGTTTTATTTTTTTTTAAATACGGCTTTGTTGTTATGAGTCATTTTCAAAATAGTTATGATGCACTGATTCTTGGCAACAAAAGTAGCGTTCGCTTAAAATAAAGTGTCCCAAATTCTGCATTTTTACGGAATTTGGGACACATTTACAGAATTTGGGACAAAGTTTAACAGTTTTTGTTCCGATAGTCGGTGGGAGTACTTTGAGTGTATTTAAGAAAAGCCCTATAAAAACTAGATTTGGAATTGAATCCACATTCTAGTCCAATAGCCGCTATGGTATAATCTTCGTATTGTTTGTCTTTCAATATCTCGATGGCTTTTTGTACCCTCAATTCATTGATGTAATCTGTAAAATTATTTTTTAAATTATTCTTTAAAATTTTAGATATTTTTCTGTCGCTCATATTCATTGATTCGGACAATTGTACCAGCGTAAATTTGGGACTCAAATAGCCGTGATGTGCTTTGATATGCTGTTCGATTTCAGTAAATTGGAGGTCCAATGCCGGTTTTGGAGGCACACTACTTGGAATTTTGATTTGAATTATTTTTCGTAATTCTATCCGTTCGGTTAGCAAATTGTATTTAAAAAAACCGTGATAAGCCACCCAAAAAATAATCCATACAGACGACAACCGCAATGGGTAATATATTGGTATATTGGGACTTATCACATTTCGGAGATTGAAAATGATGGCCACAATCCATAAAACCAAAATCACCAAGCCAAACCCAAAAAATTTTTTGAGCCACTGCATGTTGTCATAACTGGCAATGTTTTCGGGTATTTTGGATTGTGGCAAAAAAATATAAATCAGTTTGATATATAGAAAAAGGGTGTACCCAACGTTGATAATTTCCTCTATTTGTGCATATTGAGCTACAATAAAATTGTTGTTTTCATGATGATAAAAAGGATACAATACCAATCGTAGGGCAATTTCTGCGGCAAACAACATTAACGAGATACCCACAAAAGATTGAATTTGCTTTTCAATTTTGATGTAATGTACTACAAATGTGTAAAAAGAAGGAATAATCAATACGTAAAAAGGCAATAGCATTTTTCGTTCAAAAAAATTAAGCGAAATATAATGGTAATCTGCCAGCGTAATTTGTAGGTTGTTGATCGTAAAAAAAAGCACAAAAAAGTTCAGATAAATAATAGATTTATCTTTTCGATGTGGCGAAAAATTGGTGTAAATGATAAAGCACACCCCAATAAACACCCCAATAAATAGGGCTATTTTAAATATTTCTGCTATCATTATCCTAATTCAAAAAAAATGCAAATGCTATTTAGACCCTTGTACACCATACAAACGGGCCACATATTTACCTATCACGTCAAACTCTAAATTGATGGTTGTGCCAATTGTAAAATGTTTGAAATTGGTGTGTTCATACGTATAGGGGATGATGGCCACACTAAAACCATTTGGTTTTGAACCTACCACCGTCAAACTTACACCGTTTACGGTAATAGACCCTTTTTCGATGGTTATGTTGTGCAAGGCCTGGTCATATTCAAACGAAAAATACCAACTTCCGTTACTCGACGTAATGCTCACACACTTGCCCGTTTGATCGACATGTCCCTGAACCAAATGCCCGTCTAATCGATCACCCAATTTCATGGCTCGTTCTAGGTTTATTTCGTCGCCAATACACCATTCAGACAATGAAGTTTTAAGTAAAGTTTCTTTTATAGCAGTAACTTTGTAGGTATTGTTTATAATTTCAACTACCGTCAAACATACTCCGTTATGGGCCACACTTTGATCAATTTTCAATTCTGAGGTTATTGTTGATTGCATCCAAAAATGACAATTATCACCTTCCGTTACAATATCTGCAATTTTACCAATGGTTTCTATAATTCCTGTAAACATAATTGTTTTATTTTTCTTAAATTTGCCCCCAAAAGTAGCAATTAAAATTTGAAGTCCACATCAAAAGTACAATAAACAAATGGTTTTTGAAATCAGAATCAAACAAAAGCCCCAAAAAGTAGCTTATTGAGACTCAAAAAAAGTTGCCATAACATAACAATCATTCAAATCTATAAAAAAATAAGTTCATGAAAAATGCAGAAAATATTATTGTTGGAATTTCTATCGGAGATTTAAACGGTATTGGAAGCGAAGTGGTTTTAAAAACATTTGAAGACAATCGCATGTTAGAAATGTGTACTCCTGTTATTTTTGCAAATGTCAAAATAATTTCATTTGTCAAAAAAATAATTGGCAGCAACAGCATGATTCAAGGCATCGATCATTTGGATCAAATTGTTTTAGGAAAAATAAATGTACTCAATGTTTGGAAAGAAGGTGTCAATTTGAACTTTGGAACAAATGACGAAACGGTTGGCAAATATGCCATAAAGTCGTTTGTAGCCGCAACACAAGCCTTGCAAAATGGAGCCATAGATGTGCTAGTAACAGCACCAATCAACAAATACAACATCCAATCGGAAGATTTTCAGTTTCCAGGCCACACGGATTATTTGAACCAAGAGTTAGAAGGCAATGCCCTGATGCTTATGGTTCAGGACCAGCTACGGGTAGGTTTGCTAACAGACCATATTCCTGTAAGCGAGGTGTCAAAACATTTGACACCAGAATTGATTATCGAAAAAATTAAAACCATCAACCAATGTTTGATTCAAGATTTTAGTATAATAAAACCTAAAATAGCAGTGTTAGGAATCAATCCACATGCAGGCGATGGCGGTGTAATAGGAACAGAAGACGACAACATTATCAGACCCACTTTAAAAAAATTATTTGACCAAGGGATTATGGCTTTTGGCCCTTATGCAGCCGATGGTTTTTTTGGTTCTAATCAATACGAAAAATATGATGCCGTTGTGGCTGTTTATCACGACCAAGGATTGATACCTTTCAAAACATTAGCGTTTGGCAAAGGAGTCAATTTTACGGCTGGGCTTCATAAAATTCGTACCTCGCCAGACCACGGCACGGCCTATGAAATTGCGGGCAAAGGCATTGCCGATTTTAACTCTTTCAGAGAAGCCGTGTATTTGGCATTAGATGTGTTTCAGGCCAGAAATCTGTACCACGAAATCAGCCAAAACCCTATGAAAATCAAAGAAAAACCAGAAGAACGAAATAATAGATAAAAAAAAAGGGCTTAGAGTTTTGATTATCTAAAATTTTTATATCTTTGCACTCCCAAAGTATTAGGGCAAAATGATGTATCATGAAACAATTAAAAGAATTTTTAATCCCTTTTATAGGATTGAAGTTAGGAAAACATCAGTTTGAATATCAAATAAATAAAGCGTTCTTTGATAACTTTGATTTTGACGAATATGAAAATGCCAACATCAAAGTAGCAGTAGTTTTAGAAAAAAAAAGTACGATGCTCGAATTGCATTTCAAACACAAAGGCACGGTAACAGTTCCTTGCGATATTACAAGCGAGTCGTTTGAATTGCCAATAAAAGGTAAAATTAGATTGGTAGTACAGTTTGGTGAAGCGTTTAATAACGACAATGAAGAATTGTTGGTATTGCCTTATGCAGAACATCAAATAGACATTGCTCAATATATTTATGAAATGATAGTATTGTCGGTACCCCTAAAACGCATACATCCAGGCGTCATTGATGGCTCACTAGAATCTGAAGCCTTAAACAAATGGAAAACACTGCAAGTTGAAGAATTGAAACAAGAGATTGAAGAACAAGATAATATTGACCCACGATGGGACAAATTAAAACAACTATTAACGGATAAATAATATAGTAAAATGGCACATCCAAAGAGAAAGATTTCCAAAACAAGAAGAGACAAAAGAAGAACTCATTATAAAGCAACTGTTGCTCAAATTGCTACCTGCCCAGTAACTGGCGAAGCGCATTTGTATCACAGAGCCTACTGGCACGAAGGCAAAATGTATTACAGAGGTCAAGTAGTTATTGATAAATCTTCTGTTGCGCTTGCGTAATAATTTATAGTATAAGTTAATCAAACTCTCACGATGTGAGAGTTTTTTTTATGGACTTAAAGTTTGCCGACAAAAATAATTTTTATTTCGGTTGGGTGTCAATTATTTTTTGTAATTTACACCGCTTTTCTAAATATTAGGAAATTATAAAGGAGTAGTTACATTTAGCATTGTTTAGAGCTTGAGGCATGTTTTTTTATTTAAAAACGAAACAGAATTATTTTTTTTCTTTCTTTTTTAAATATCAAATGGACATGAAGTGTAATGTTTTGTTATTAAAAAATAACGTAATGCATCAAAACTATTTAAAAATAATTACAATATACAAACGGTTTAAAAAGAAGGCTTTTTGTTTAACCAAAATGCCTAGTAACATACAAACCGAAAGTATAAGCTTATTAAGATAAATATAATTTTACAAATATGAATAAAATTACTGCCGCCATTACTGCCGTTGGAGGATATGTTCCTGATTATGTGTTATCTAATGCCGTATTAGAAACACTAGTAGATACCAACGACGAATGGATTACCAGCCGAACAGGTATCAAAGAAAGACGATTGCTAAAAGAAGAAGGACAAGGAACCTCCTATTTGGCCATCAAAGCAGCCCAAGATTTACTAACCAAAGGGCAAATAGACCCCCTAGAAATTGATGTAGTAATAGTGGCTACTGCCACTCCCGATTTGCCAGTTGCTGCTACTGCAGTGTATGTAGCCAGTCAAATTGGAGCAACAAATGCTTTTGCGTTTGATATGCAAGCCGCTTGTTCTGGATTTTTATTTGGAATGTCCACGGCTTCTGCATATATCCAATCTGGCAAATACAAAAAAGTATTGCTAATTGGTGCCGACAAAATGTCGTCTATTATCGATTATACTGATCGTGCTACATGTATTATTTTTGGAGACGGTGCTGGTGCTGTTTTGTTTGAACCCAATATTGATGGACTTGGACTTCAAGACGAAATTTTGAAAAGCGACGGTATAGGTAGAGAATTTCTAAAAATAGAGGCTGGCGGATCAATTCTCCCACCAAGTGAGGAAACGGTTGCCAATAAACAACATTACGTTTTTCAGGACGGAAAAACAGTGTACAAATATGCCGTTTCGGGCATGGCAGACGTGAGTGAAAAAATCATGCAACGCAATCAACTAACAAATGAAGACATCAATTGGTTAGTAGCCCATCAAGCCAACAAACGAATCATCGATGCTACCTCAAGCAGAATCAACCTAGAAGACGACAAGGTTTTGATGAACATCCAACGCTATGGCAACACAACTTCGGCCACTTTGCCACTGCTATTAAACGATTTTGAACATTTATTAAAAAAAGGAGATAATATTATTTTTGCTGCCTTTGGTGGCGGATTTACATGGGGTTCTATTTATTTGAAATGGGCCTACACAAAACAATAAACTATAAACTTAAACCAATTTGATTATGGATATTAAAGAAATTCAAAACCTGATAAAATTTGTAGCAAACTCGGGCGTTGCAGAAGTAAAATTAGAAACAGGCGAT
Organism: Flavobacterium branchiophilum NBRC 15030 = ATCC 35035; assembly: GCF_002217205.1. Lineage (GTDB taxonomy): Bacteria > Bacteroidota > Bacteroidia > Flavobacteriales > Flavobacteriaceae > Flavobacterium > Flavobacterium branchiophilum. The sequence goes on from NZ_MUGT01000004.1 coordinate 53,771, forward strand.
GTGAAAATTACCATCAGAACCACGTTAGAAAACAACAGTTCAGATGTAACTTATGTGCAACAAATGCCTGCCCAAAATGTGATTCAGGCCACCGTTCCTCAACAAATTGCGGCACCAGCAGTAGCTCCAGAAACTGTTGCTCCTGTAGCTCCAGAAAGCAACAAATATGTAACTGTCAAATCGCCAATGATTGGAACTTTTTACCGCAAACCAGCTCCAGACAAACCTGTATTTACAGAAGTTGGGGCAACTATTGCCAAAGGGGACGTGCTTTGTGTAATTGAAGCCATGAAGCTTTTTAACGAAATCGAATCTGAAATTTCTGGTAAAATAGTAAAAATATTGGTGGACGATATGTCGCCTGTAGAATTTGATCAACCATTGTTTTTAGTAGATCCATCATAAGTAATTATAAATTATGAATAATAAATTATGAATTGTTTCAAACCATTTATAACTTATATCTTAATTGCTCATAACTCATAATTTAAAAACTATGTTTAAAAAAATACTGATAGCCAATAGAGGCGAAATTGCTTTGCGAGTAATTAGAACTTGTAGAGAAATGGGTATCAAAACCGTTGCAGTATATTCTACTGCCGATGCTGAAAGTTTGCACGTAAAATTTGCAGACGAGGCAGTTTGCATTGGGCCTCCGCCCAGCAATTTGTCTTATTTAAAAATGTCAAATATCATTGCAGCTGCCGAAATAACTAATGCCGATGCCATCCATCCTGGATATGGTTTTCTTTCTGAAAATGCCAAGTTCTCAAAAATTTGTCAAGAACATGGTATCAAATTTATTGGTGCATCTCCAGAAATGATAGACAGAATGGGCGATAAAGCCTCTGCAAAAGCCACCATGATAGAAGCAGGTGTGCCTTGTGTACCAGGTTCTGTTGGGATTTTAGAATCGTATGAACAAGCCGAACAATTGGCCTCCGAGTTTGGCTACCCAGTCATGCTAAAAGCTACTGCGGGTGGTGGTGGTAAAGGAATGAGAGCCGTTTGGAAACAAGAAGATTTACTCAAAGCCTGGGAAGGAGCCCGACAAGAATCGGCAGCAGCCTTTGGCAACGATGGCATGTATCTTGAAAAATTGATTGAAGAACCTCGACATATCGAAATACAAATTGTGGGTGATGCTTATGGAAAGGCCTGTCATTTGTCTGAAAGAGATTGTTCTGTGCAACGCCGCCATCAAAAACTTACCGAGGAAACTCCTTCGCCTTTTATGACAGACGAACTCCGAAACAAAATGGGAGAAGCTGCTGTAAAAGCTGCAGAATATATCAAATATGAAGGTGCTGGAACAGTTGAGTTTTTAGTAGATAAACACCGAAATTTCTATTTTATGGAAATGAACACTCGTATTCAGGTTGAACATCCAATTACCGAACAAGTTATTGACTATGACCTGATTAGAGAACAAATTATGGTGGCTGCTGGTATTCCTATTTCAGGAAAAAATTATTTTCCAATACTACATTCTATCGAATGTCGTATCAATGCCGAAGATCCTTATAACGATTTCAGACCTTCGCCAGGCAAAATTACAGTTTTGCACTCGCCAGGCGGTCATGGTGTGCGTTTGGATACTCATGTATATGCGGGCTATTCTATTCCGCCTAACTACGATTCCATGATTGCAAAGCTTATTACTACAGCTCAAACTCGCGAAGAGGCTATTGCAAAAATGAAACGAGCATTGGACGAATTTGTAATTGAAGGCGTAAAAACAACCATACCCTTTCACCGTCAGTTGATGGAAAACGAACAATATGTTGCGGGTAATTATACCACGGCATTTATGGAATCATTTAAAATGAATGATCCTGAATAATTTTAATAGACATCAATACAAACAAAAAAGCGGCAAAATGAAAATGGAGCCGCTATTTTTTTATCCTTCAACATGAGTGGTATTTACTTGCATATTCCTTTTTGTAAACAGGCTTGTCATTATTGTGATTTTCATTTTTCGACAGTTCTCAAGCATCAATCCAATTGGGTAACTGCTTTAGGTAGAGAACTCGAATTACGAAAAAATGAATTTCAAAATACAGCTGTATCAACGATTTATTTTGGAGGTGGTACCCCAAGTTTGCTTACCATTAAGGAATTGGAATATATTTTAGATCAAATCAAAAAACAGTATGAAGTGGTGCCTCAACCAGAAATTACACTTGAGGCCAACCCCGACGATTTGACAGCCGAAAAATTAAAACAATATTTGCATTTGGGCATCAATCGTTTGAGTATTGGGGTGCAATCTTTTTTTGACGATGATTTGACCATGATGAATAGGGCACATTCTGCCTCCGAAGCCCTGAAGGGTTTGCAATTGGCTACGCAATATTTTGATAACATTTCTATCGACCTGATTTATGGGATTCCAAACATGTCGGCCCAAAAATGGTTGCACAACATTCAAACGGCAATACATTTAGGCATTCCACATATTTCAAGTTATGCCCTTACCGTAGAGCCCAAAACAATGCTTCATCATTTGATACAAAAAGCAGTTTTACCACCTCTGAACGACGAGTTGGCTTCTGAACATTTTCAAATTTTGGTTCAGGAACTCACCCAAAACGGATTTATCCATTACGAATTATCGAATTTTAGCAAGCCAAATTATTTTTCACAAAACAATTCGGCCTATTGGTTGGGTAAAAAATATTTGGGTTTTGGTCCTTCGGCTCATAGTTTTGATGGTACATCTAGATCCTGGAATGTGTCTAATAATAATTTGTATATCAAATCGTTAGAACAAAACAAACTGCCATCTGAAATGGAAATACTAACCCAGAACGATTTATATAACGAGTATGTGATGACAGGATTGCGAACTATTTGGGGTGTTGATTTTTTGGAAGTCGAACGCCGATTTGGGTTGCAAATGGTACTTTATTTGCAAAAACAAGCTTCCAAGTTTATACAAAATGATGTACTTGTTATTGAAAATAACGTATTGAAAACAACCCACAAAGGGCAATTTTTGTGCGATGGAATTGCTAGTGATTTGTTTATACCAAATATACATATAAAATAGTCCAATCTACTTGTTCTTTTTTGCTAAAATTATCCAAAAAAATAGTTCCGTAGCCCAGCTATGCAA
>NZ_MUGT01000004.1:56920-65185 GCF_002217205.1 Flavobacterium branchiophilum NBRC 15030 = ATCC 35035
ATATATTTGGTATTAAAATTAGCTAATGACATTGGCAGTCGTCGCCACAACTTTTATTGTTTTTTTTCTTTTTTGGAAAAAATTTATAAAATAGTGCATAAAGTGCCAATCCTAAAGTAGCAAATGATAAAATATCCTGTATCATAATTATTGTAAAATTTGATATGTTAATAAAGCCAACAAATATGCCAAACTGGTCATAAAAACAAGTTGAATCAGAGGCCATTTCCAAGAATTGGTTTCTTTTTTGGTAATAGCTATGGTGCTGGCACACTGCATGGCAAAGGCATAAAACAATAATAAAGACATGCCCGAAGCCAAATTAAAAGTTTGTTTCCCCGTCATTGGATTGATTTCTTGTTTCATTTTATTTTTTATGGTGTCGTTATTGTCTGTTTCGCCAACACTATAAATAGTTGCTAATGTACCAACAAAAACCTCTCTTGCTGCAAACGAACTGATAATGGCAACCCCAATTTTCCAATCGTAACCAAGTGGAGAAATCACTGGTTCGAGGGCTTTGCCCATAATGCCTATATAAGAATTTTCAAGCTTAAATGAGGTGATTTTATTGTTGAGTTGATTAGTTGTAAGGTGTTTGTTTTCAGGATTTTGAAGAATTATTTTTTCGGCATTATCAAAAGATTCTGTTGGGCTATAGGATGCCAAAAACCATAATATTACGGAAATGGATAAAATAATTTTTCCTGCTCCAGATACAAAAGCTTTGGTTTTTTCAAACACATTAAGGGTAACATTTTTAAGTAAAGGCAGTTTGTAATTGGGCATTTCGACTATAAAAAAGGTTTTGCATTTTAAATCCAATACCTTATTTAATATAAATGCAGAAAACAAAGCCATTCCAAATCCAATAAGGTACAAAAACATGAGTGTAAGTCCTTGTAGGTTTACAATGCCAAAAACCCTTTTGTCAGGAATAACAAGTCCAATAATAATTGCATATACGGGCAATCGGGCCGAGCAAGTAGTAAAAGGAGTTACCAAGATGGTTATCAATCGTTCTTTCCAATTTTCGATATTGCGGGTTGCCATAATGGCAGGTATGGCACATGCGGTACCCGAAATGAGCGGTACTACACTTTTACCAGAAAGCCCAAACCTACGCATGATTTTGTCCATTAAAAACACTACCCTGCTCATATAACCACTTTCTTCGAGTATGGATATAAATAAAAATAAAAAGGCTATTTGTGGTATAAATATTAAAATACCGCCTATACCTGGAATAATTCCTTGAGAAATTAAATTGCTAAAACTACCTTTTGGCAAATTTTGACTTAAATAAGTACTCAATTGTGCAAAAGTGTCGTCTATCAAATCCATCGGAATTTTTGACCATTCAAATATAGATTGAAAAATGCCAAACAAAATAATGAAAAATAGGAGGTAACCAAAAATGGTATGGGTTAATATTTTGTCTAAACGGCTTCGGTAATCCTTAGCCATTTCATGATCAATCGATAGGCCTTTTTTTAGGGTTTCGTTGATAAACTGGTACCTTTTGATGGTTTCTTTTTGTTGTAACCGCTTGAGTTCCGAATGGCTTTTTGTAAAAGACTTGGTTTCAAACGATTTCCGATTCAGATTCACAAAATTTACATCTTGAGTAATCAGAAGCCACAATTTGTATAACGATTGATTTGGAAACGTTTTTTGTAATTGGTCAAAATAAGCTTGATCAATACACGAAGCATTCAAACAAGGTGTGGTGGGTATATTTTTGTATTGTGTAATGGTGTTTTTTAGATCCTCAATTCCAATATTTTTTCTTGAGCTTACCAAAACAATTTTGGTTTGAAGGTGTTTTTCTAAAAATGGAATGTCCAACGAAATGCCTTTTGTATCCATTCTATCAATCATATTGATTACTAAAACAGTTGGGATTTCAAGATCTTTGATTTGAGTAAAAAGTAATAAATTGCGTTTCAAATTTTCTACATCTGCCACAACAAGGATGACATCTGGAAAGAGTTTATCGTTTTTATTTAACAACAATTCGATTACAACATTTTCATCAACAGAGCTGGCATTGAGGCTATATGTACCTGGTAAGTCCAATATGTTTGCCTTGATGTTGTGTGGCAAATTGCAAAAACCTAATTTTTTTTCGACAGTAATTCCTGGGTAGTTTCCTACTTGTTGGTTTAAACCTGTAAGTAAATTAAATACAGACGTTTTCCCAACATTTGGGTTGCCTATTAGCGCTATGTTGATATTTTGTTTAGACATTTTGGGTATCCTCTAAAAGGGTTATTTCAATTTCTTTAGCCGTTTCAATCCTAATGGCCAAATACGAACCATTAATATTCAAATACAATGGGTCGCCAAATGGAGCCACCTGAAGGAGTTCTACTACATTGCCAGGCAAACACCCCATTTCGAGCAATTTTAATGGAATTGCCTCAACATCAAAATCTTTGATGATGGCTTGGCTACCTTTTTTGAGTTGTGCAAGGGTTGTTTTCAAAACTTATTTAGATTGAATTAAGATTGCAAAAATAATCATTTTTAATTTACCAAACATCATATTTATCAGGATTATTGATTGCGTTACGGGTATGGAAATCAAACCGTATTTTACTTCAAACATGTTTTTAATTTTGAATTTATTTGTAATACAAAAAATAGAAATGAATTTAAAATGATAAAATAAATCAACATATTGCATCGCAAAAAATCACAAGATTCCCCTTTTTTTGACTTACAATGTGTAATATTATTGATTTTAGACCATTGATCAAATTTAAAAAAATGTAACAAATCACCCCAAAATAGTTACAGAACAATATTTAAAGCATTATAACTTATGGATTTAGAATATTTTAGTTGCAATTCAGAAAAAAAACGTATTTTTGCTTCGTTATATTTTACGTTTCAAAGTGCAAAAAATCATTTCATATCCAATTTCATTTCTGGCCTTGTTGCTATTTCTCATAGCCTTGGTCATTTTTCAGCCTATACAATGGGTTTGTTTGCGGGTTTTTGGCTATCAAACACACAAAAAAAGTGTTGATTATTTGAATTTTATTTTGGTTCGAATAGGGCATTTGCTAGGCACCACGTATAAAGTGAGTAATAGACATTTGATACCTCGTGGAGTGCCCATCATTTTTGTAGCAAATCATCAAAGTTTGTATGACATTGTATGTATGATATGGTTTTTAAGAGCTTGGCACCCAAAATTTGTTAGTAAAATAGAATTAGGTAAAGGAATTCCTAGTGTTTCATTTAATTTGAAATATGGAGGTTCGGTATTGATAGACCGAAAAGACCCAAAACAAGCGATTCCGACCATCAAAAAATTAGCTGATTATATTGAAAGCAACACCCGATCGGCTGTGATATTTCCTGAAGGAACCCGAAGCAAAACGGGAGTTCCAAAAGTTTTTTCGCAAACGGGTTTGAAAATATTATGCAAAAATGCTCCAAGTGCCTTTGTTGTTCCAGTAACAATTAATAACTCTTGGAAGTTTGTAAGGTTTGGTGCCTTTCCTTACGGATTGGGCAACAAAATTGAACTCCTTATACATGAACCTATTTCGGTAAAAGCCCATCATTTTGAATCAATTATGGAAAAAACCGAAAACACAATTACTAAATACATTAAAAATTAATATTATGTCTATAAAAAACATCCGATTAGAAGTGATGCAATTTTTAGAAAGCAAAGTCGATGATTTTGTGGATCAGTTTCTAATACCAGTAGAAAAAATTTGGCAACCATCAGATTTTTTACCCAATTCTCAAAGCGACACCTTTTTTGAAGAGGTTAAAGAACTCCGAGAAATAGCCAAAGATTTGCCTTATGATTTTTGGGTTGCCATGGTAGGCGATACCATTACAGAAGAGGCTTTGCCTACTTACGAGTCGTGGTTGATGGAAGTAGAAGGTGTAAAAAACTTAGAACGCAATGGTTGGTCAAAATGGATCCGTCAGTGGTCTGGCGAAGAAAACAGACATGGCGACGTGTTAAATAAGTATTTGTACCTTTCCGGTAGGGTAGATATGCGAGAAGTCGAAATGACAACCCAGCATTTGATAAACGATGGTTTTGATATAGGAACAGGAAGAGATCCTTATAAAAACTTTGTTTATACCAGTTTTCAAGAGTTGGCCACCTATATTTCTCATAATAGAGTGTCGCAAATTGCTAAAAAATTTGGTGATAACAAGTTGTCTAAAATGTGCAAAATGATAGCTGGCGACGAAATGCGTCATCATCATGCTTATAGCGAGTTTATCCACCAAATTTTCAAGGTAGATCCAAGCGAAATGATGTTGGCTTTTCAATACATGATGAAGCTCAAAATAACAATGCCGGCTCATTTTTTAAGAGAATCTGGCGAAAAAATCAGTACAGCATTTGAACATTTTTCTGACTCAGCCCAACGATTGGGAGTATATACAGCAACAGATTATGTAGAAATCATGCAAAAATTAATTGTTAGATGGGAAATAGATAAAATCACAGGGCTAACAGACGAAGCCGAAAAGGCACGTGATTATATCATGAAACTTCCAGCCCGTATGGCCAGAATATCTGAAAGATTGGTAGTTCCTGAAGATTCATTTATTTTCAAATGGGTACAACCTGCCCTCATTGGAGGATAAAAGCTGGCAAAACATTTTCTAAAAAAAGAAAACATATATAAAATTACAACCCTCAAAAGTTGTAGTTTTTTTTATGACAAAAAAAGCCTTTGTTCGTTGCGAAATTAGTAATTTTGCAGACTTTAAAAAAAAGTATAATGATTGTTTTTGAAACTAAAGCACATCTTGTTCAACATGTAGAGCAAAGTATTGCAAACCACAAAACTATAGGATTTGTACCTACAATGGGTGCTTTGCATGCAGGTCATTTGTCCTTATTGACAAAATCATTGCTCGAAAATCACATTACTGTAATTAGTATTTTTGTAAATCCAACCCAGTTTAATAATCCAGATGATTTACAAAAATACCCTCGAACATTGGCTGCCGATATTCAAAAAATTGAAAGTGTTTCTAGTACAATTATCGTTTTTGCTCCTAGCGTAAATGAAATTTATGAAGGACATACTCAAGCGGTGTCGTTTGATTTTGATGGCCTCGAAAAAGTAATGGAAGGTGCTTTTAGACCTGGCCATTTTGACGGAGTTGGTACCATTGTAAAAAAATTATTTGAAATTGTAAAACCTACAAACGCTTATTTTGGCGAAAAAGATTTTCAACAATTGCAAATCATCAAAAAAATGGTTCAAAAAAATCATTTGCCTGTAAACATTGTCCAATGTCCCATTTTTAGAGAACAAAATGGACTGGCTATGAGTTCTAGAAACGAACGTTTGACGACAACAGAAAGAGAACAGGCAAGTGTTATTTATCAAACATTATTGAATGCTAAAAAACAATTTCAAACAAAAACGCCTCAAGAAGTGCTACAAATGGTTGAAAAATCATTTGAACAAACACCGCTTTTCAAATTGGAATATTTTCAAATTGCCGATGAAAATACCCTTTTGCCCTGTATTTCAAAACAGGAACTACACAAATACAGAGCTTTTATTGCGGTATTTGTAAATAATATTCGATTGATAGATACTATTTTATTAAATTAATATAACTTTGTACCATGCAAATACAAGTAGTAAAATCCAAAATTCATAGAGTAAAAGTAACAGGTGCCGATTTGAATTACATTGGCAGTATTACCATAGACGAAGCCTTAATGGAAGCCTCAAACATAATTGAGGGCGAAAAAGTAGCTATTGTAAACATCAATAATGGCGAACGCTTGGAAACGTATGCCATAAAAGGGCAACGCAATTCGGGTGTGATAACGCTCAATGGTCCTGCTGCTCGAAAAGTTCAAAAAGGCGACATCATTATTATAATTGCTTATGGTATATTAGATTTTGAGGAAGCCAAATCGTTTAAACCATCGTTGGTATTTCCAAATGAAAACGACAACTCTTTAACCTAGTTTTGTAGTGAAAGCAAAACTAACCAAAATATTTTCGATTGTCTTTCCATTGGCATTGGGGGCTTTTTTGACTATTTATTCCTATAATCAATTTACCGAAGATCAAATACTTGAAATAAAAAGCTACTTCAAAAACGCCAATTATTTTTTTGTGGCATTGGCATTATTTTTGGCTTTTTTGGGCAATGCTGCCCGAGCTTATAGATGGAAGTATGCCTTAGAACACATGGGCTACGAGTCGTCTTTTGCCAATAATTTTATGGCCGTAAATGTAGGATACCTGCTAAACCTAACCGTTCCAAAATCGGGCGAAATATCTAGAGCCGTGATTGTAAAAAAATACAATAACATACCATTTGACAAAGGTTTTGGAAGTATTGTTGCCGAGCGAATTGTAGATATGTTTTTTTTGTTGGGTTTCGTTATTTTAGCATTTGTATTGCAATTTAACATTGTAAAAACGTTTATTTTAGACAAAATGCCAATCACAAAAATAATTATTTTACTATCAATTGGTTTGGCTTTTGGATTGGTATTATTAGGATTATATTGTTACTCTAAACACCGATGGATTTTGTTTGTTAAAGAGAAAATTGCTGGTTTGATAGAAGGCGTTTTGAGTATTTTTAGAATGAAAAAAAGGGGCAAATATTTGCTTTTTACCCTATTTATTTGGGGTTCATATATTGTAACTTTTTATATATCTACTTTTGTTTTTGCCGAAACGTCTCATCTAGGATTTGGTGCTATCATTTCAGCTTTTGTTGTTGGCAGTATTGCTATAGCCTTTACCAACAGCGGATTTGGCTCTTATCCGTTTTTAATTTCAAAAATTTTAGCCTTTTATACCATTGCAGAAACCACTGGAAATGCCTATGGATGGATCATTTGGACTTCGCAAATGTTTTTGGTATTGGTTCTTGGATTGGTTTCGTTTGTATTACTATCTGTTCGAAACAAGCATTAAAAAAAATCAATTGGCATCAATCAATTTCTAAAACTTGACGGTTAGATTTTTAAAAGAAAACAACCTTTGTGTTCTAAAATGTAACTGGTTTTGTCCTTCAAAATAATGGAACTTTTATTATATTTGCAAAAAAAATTAGTTCAAAATATTATGTCTGCATTTTATAAATTATTAATCAAAAAAATGGAACGAGAAACCAAAGATGCTGTTTCCATTATGTTTCAAGTTCCAGAGGCACTAAAATCTCAATACCAATTTATTGCTGGCCAATATGTTACCTTAAAATTGACATTGGATGGCAAAGAAATTAGAAGGGCTTATTCTATTTGTTCAGCTCCTTATCAAAACGAATTAAAGGTTACTGTAAAAGCCATTTCAAACGGACTTTTTTCTGTTTTTGCAAACGAAAAATTAAAAGAAGGCGATTTGCTCGAAGTGGGTACTCCAGAGGGCAAATTTGTATATGAACCCAAGCCCGATGTTCAACGCAATTATATGGGATTTGTTGCCGGAAGTGGCATTACACCCGTGATGTCTATCGTAAAAAGTCTATTGAAAAACGAGCCCAATAGTACTTTTGTTTTAGTATATGGCAATAAAACAATTGAAGATATTATTTTCAAACAAGAATTACACGACTTGCAATCTCGTTTTGTTGGAAGGTTGTTTGTAGAGTATGTGTTGAGTCAAGCTCCAAATGCCTCCACCTTAACAGGTCGGATAGACCATGCAAATACTCAATTGATACTCAATTTATACAAAGAAATCGAATTTTCAAAATACTTTCTTTGTGGGCCAGAGGGTATGATAAATGCCGTAACAGAGGTATTGAAAGAGCAACATGTGGCCGAAAAAAATATTAAATACGAATTGTTTTCAACAAGTGCTTCAAACGAAACGGCTTCGGATTCATTATCTGGACACACTTCCATTTCAATATTGTTAGACGACGAAGAAATTACTTTTGAAATGTCGCAAAAAGATACCTTATTGGATGCGGCACTCAAGCAAGGTATCGATGCACCGTACTCTTGTCAGGGCGGTATTTGTAGCTCTTGTTTGGCCAAAATTACTAAAGGAAGTGCCATAATGAAAAAAAATGCCATACTAACCGACGAAGAAGTAGCACAAGGATTGGTACTAACCTGCCAAGCACATCCAACATCAAATGAAATTTATGTAGATTTTGATGATGTATAATTCATTTGTTTTAAAAAAAACCACAATTATCTAAAATTGTGGTTTTTTTTATCAGGTTATTTAATAATGAAACGTTGTTTATACCAAATATATTTATAAAATAGTCCAAAGATGC
>NZ_MUGT01000004.1:65204-83396 GCF_002217205.1 Flavobacterium branchiophilum NBRC 15030 = ATCC 35035
TATGTATATTTGGTATTAGTTAAGTTTCAATTTGAATCAATCATTTTTGTAAAAGTTAAAAACTTTGACAAAGTTGAAGTGCCATTATAACTATATTAGGGTAACTAAACGACATTGATTGATGATGGTTTCTATCACAAAATGTTACCCATGTAATGCACCTTTGGCATAATTATTTTTTAAAAATCAATAACTTTTCAGATACTCTATTGCTAGCAATAAGTGATGCTAAAAAGCCAAGTACAAATATGGTAGCCAATACCAATAAGACATTTTGAAATTCAAAAATAACAGGGTAGGGTAGGGTTGAGGTAATCATTACCAATTGAAAATATTCTTGTAAAAGTACAATCATAACGCCTAAAAAGAGGCCCAAAACACCACCAATAAATGTAATGATAATTCCTTGTAATAAAAATATTTTTCGAATATCATCCACTTGTAAACCCAAGTTGTAAAGGGTTTTTAGATGGGCTTTTTTGTCAATAATCATCATAATGATGGCTCCTGCTAGGGTAAATAAAGTCATGACAATGACAAGCGTAAAAATAAGATACAAAACGGTATTTTCTGTTTGCAACATCTTGTACAAACTGTCGTTTAGCTGCATTCTGTTTTTTACGATAATTTGATTGTTAAAAACTGATTTTAATTGCGTAATCACATCATTTTCAGATACATCTGGTTTTAACTGTATTTCTATATGCGAAATTTGATGGCTTTGATATTGCATCAATTCTTGAACCAAACCCAAGTCGGCAAAAACATATTTATTATCAATATCTTCATTTACAGCATATATTCCAATTGGAGTCAAAGGTATTGAGCTAAAGGCCTCTTGCGGATTTTCGATGGCTCCATGTCCTGGTTTTGGCACAAAAACTTTTAATTGATGGTTATAATCAAACAAGCCTAAGGACAATTTTTCGGTTATCGCATGGCCCACAACCACTTGATTGGTAATTGGTTTGAGCCATTGTCCGTTGAAAAGAGTTTCTTCTACAAGATTGACATTGGCATATTGTTCATCAACCCCCTTTATAGTTGCAACGGCTTCTTTGCCTTCAAATACAAATAGAACCCTTTCCTCTAAAACAAAACTTTTGAAGGCAATACCTTCTATACGCATCAGTTGTTGCTTTTGATGGTTTGATACTTCTATCATTTTTCCTTTAGTAGGAAATACTTTTAAGTCTGGGTCAAATTTATTGCTAAAAGACAAACTAAAATCTTTTAATCCGCTAAAAACAGATAGAAAAACAAACAATGCTCCAGCCCCAACCACAATACCAATGGTAGCAATTCGGGTAATGATATTGATGGCGTTGTTTTTGCTTTTGCTAAAAACATACCTTTTTGCTATATAAAGGCAAATATTCAAGGCTAAAAGTGTTTTCGTTTTTCTAGTAAACTTCTATCCAAAATGGGGTTTTCTTGCCCGGTTAATGCCTTGTCAATTTTTTCGATATAATCTAAACTGTCATCAATAAAAAACAGCAAGTTGGGCACTTTTCGAAGTTGTAATCGAACCCTTTGAGACAAATCGTGCTTGATTAACTTGGTATTCGATTGAATGGCAAGCAACGTATCTTTTGCTTTTTCTTGAGGAAAAATGCTCAAATGTACCGATGCTATCGACAAATCAGAGGTTACACTTACTTTAGATACAGAAATGATTAAGTTGGCAATACCGTTTTTTCGTATCTCGCCTTGAAGAATATCCACTAAATCTTTTTGGATAACACCACTAATTTTTTTTTGTCTATTTGTTTCCATTGTGCAAAAATACGATACTTTTTTGTAATAAAAAAATACTAAAACAGAAATGCTTTTTTTATGATAAAAGCCAAAAAAGCGGGTTGTTTTATTAAATAGTAAAATAAGTATTTACTGTATTTTTATGATTAAAAATAAAACCTAACAAAAGGCAGTAATGGATCTGAATAAATACTTTTGTTTTTGTCATAAAGTATGTTGTATTTGAGTCCAATAACCATATTGTCAGAGCGGTAACCAGCTCCTACAAACAAGCTTGTATTCCAAAAATGAGCAGAGGGCAACAGGTATGTAGCGTTATAAGTAGTATTTACCTTGAGCTGTTCTATATCGACAGACAACTGAATGTTGTCCAAAGGGTTTGCCAAACCAATAAGACTGATGCCATAAATCAAAGAAGTATAATTGTTTTTGACATTTACATAGCTACCCTGAAGCCCAACTCCTGCCGATACATATCGATTAAAATCATATACTGCACTTGGTGCAAGCATGATATTGGTAGCACCCGATGCAAATTGAAGTCCTATACCTCCTCCAAAACGGACTTTTTCTAAAAACGGACTTGATTTTTTGGCCAGATTTTGAGCTACTAAATCGATTGAGAAAAACACAGAACAGCTTAATAATAAGCATTTTACCCTCAAAACTACAACACGATGATTCATGGTTTATAAAGATTTTAAATTTAATTGATAAAAGTAATGAAAAAAATTAATAAATCTATTGTATTTTTGTATTTTTGCCGAAGTATATTTAACAAATCAGGTTATTCACTAATAATTATGGATAGGTTTTCCTTTTTAAACGCAGCACATACAGAGTTTTTTGCTCAATTATATGATCAATATTTAGAAAGTCCCGACAGCGTAGAGCCTAGTTGGAGAGCATTTTTTCAAGGTTTCGATTTTGGAATGACGACTTATAACGAAGAGCAAATTGAGGCTCAAACCGAGCAAATTGTCAATTATGTAACCACAACGGTTGATAACGGACAAGCATCAGAAAAACTTCAAAAAGAATTTAAAGTTCTGAAATTGATTGACGGATATAGAACCCGAGGTCATTTATTTACTCAAACAAATCCTGTAAGAGCCAGAAGGGTTCATACACCCAATTTAGATTTGGAAAATTTTGGATTGACGCAAGCCGATTTAAACACTGTTTTTGATGCTGCAAAAGTATTAGGACAGCAACCTTGCTCGCTTCAAGATATTTTAACCCATCTAAAAAATGTTTATTGCCAACATATTGGTATCGAATATATGTATATGCGAACACCAGAAGTGATGGAATGGATTCAAAACAAGTTGAATGTTAATGATAATTTGCCCAAATTTGATGCCAATCAAAAGAAACATATTTTAGAAAAATTAAACGAAGCTGTTTCCTTTGAAAACTTTTTACATACTAAATATGTAGGTCAAAAGCGTTTTTCTTTAGAAGGAGGCGAAAGCATTATTCCAGGTTTAGATGCTTTAATTGAAGCCGCAGCCGATAAAGGCGTTGAGCATTTTGTAATGGGAATGGCCCACCGTGGACGGTTGAACGTGTTGGCAAATATTTTTGGAAAAAACACACAAGATATTTTCTCGGAATTTGATGGAAAAGATTATGACAAAGAATATTTTGATGGCGATGTAAAATACCATTTAGGACTTACATCGGAAAGACAAACCCAATCGGGCAAAAAAATCAACATCAATTTAGCCCCAAACCCCTCACATTTAGAAACCGTGGGCGCTGTTATTGAAGGAATTGCACGTGCCAAACAAGATCGTTATTATGCAGACGATTTTTCAAAAGTGCTTCCTATTGCTGTTCATGGCGATGCCGCCGTTTCTGGGCAAGGTATTGTATATGAAATTGTTCAAATGGCCCAATTGGATGGCTACAAAACAGGAGGTACAATACATATTGTAATCAATAATCAGGTTGGATTTACTACAAATTATCAAGATTCTCGTTCTTCTACTTATTGTACAGATATTGCAAAAGTAACCCTATCGCCCGTATTGCACGTCAATGCAGACGATGCCGAAGCTGTAGTTCATGCCATGCTTTTTGCCTTGGATTTCCGTATGCAATTTGGAAGAGATGTATTTATCGATTTGTTAGGTTATAGAAAATACGGACACAACGAAGGCGATGAACCAAGATTTACGCAGCCAATTTTATATAAAATTATAGCCCGTCATAAAAACCCTAGAGACATTTATGCCGAGAAATTAATTGTAGAAGGGATTGTAGATCAGGCTTATTTGACCAAAATTGAAAATGAATACAAAGAGCGTTTAGACGAAAACTTGCAAGCCTCTCGACAAAAAGATTTGACCATTATCAAACCATTTATGCAAGACGAATGGGAAGGTTTTGAACAAGTTTCAGACGATGTAATGCTTCAAAAAGTAGATACCAAATTTGATAAAAACGAATTGGACGACATCATCGAAACGATTTCGACTTTGCCATCAGATAAAAAATTTATTAGCAAAATAACCAAAATTGTCAGTGATAGAAAAACAATGTACAACAACAATTTGATAGATTGGGGTACTGCCGAAGCGTTGGCTTTTGGGTCGTTATTAACAGAGGGTTATGATGTAAGAGTGTCAGGTCAAGATGTAGAAAGAGGTACTTTTTCGCACCGTCATGCCGTTGTAAAGGTAGAAGACAGCGAAGAGGAAGTTATTTTATTGAATGCCTTGAAAAATAAGAAAGGTAATTTCCATATTTTCAATTCTTTGTTGTCTGAATATGGGGTGTTAGGATTTGATTATGGATATGCTTTAGCATCGCCAAAAACTTTGACAATATGGGAAGCTCAATTTGGAGATTTTTCTAATGGCTGTCAAATTATGTTGGACCAATACATTTCATGTGGCGAAGACAAATGGAACAACCAAAATGGTATTGTAATGTTGTTGCCACACGGATACGAAGGACAAGGTGCCGAGCATTCATCTGCTCGAATGGAGCGTTATTTGCAGCTATGTGCCAGACACAATATGTATGTTGCCGACTGCTCTACTCCAGCCAACTTTTTCCATTTGTTGAGAAGACAAATGAAAACCAACTTTAGAAAACCATTAGTTGTATTTTCGCCAAAAAGTTTATTACGTCATCCACAATGTGTTTCTACTCAAGAAGAAATATACAATGGTGAATTTCAAGAAACCATAGACGACGCTACTGTTGATAAAGCAAAAATAAAAACTTTAGTATTTTGTACAGGTAAATTTTATTATGAAATTGCAGCCGAAAGAGACAAACTAGAACGACATGATGTTGCTATTGTAAGGATAGAACAATTGTTTCCACTGCCTGTAGATCAATTAAAAGAAATTATTGCCCGTTATCCAAATGCCGACGATTATGTTTGGGCTCAAGAAGAACCAAGAAATATGGGTGCTTATAGTTATATGTTAATGAATTTTGATTTGGTAACATGGCGATTGGCATCATTAAAAAATTATGCTGCACCAGCATCTGGAAGCCATACCAGAGACCGTCGCCGTCATGCAGATGCCATTAGAATGGTGTTTGACAAAAATTTATTTAGATAATTAAAACCAAAAAATTCATAATTAAAATATAATAGAGATGATTTTAGAAATGAAAGTCCCTTCTCCAGGGGAATCCATCAAAGAAGTAGAAATCGCAACTTGGTTAGTAAAAGATGGCGATTATGTAGAAAAAGATCAAGCGATTGCCGAAGTAGATTCTGATAAAGCTACTTTGGAATTGCCTGCCGAAGCCAGCGGTATTATTACTTTAAAAGCAGAAGAAGGAGATGCTGTTGCTGTAGGAGCTGTTGTTTGTTTGATAGATACTAGTGCTGCAAAACCTTCTGGTAATGCTCCTGCTCCAGTAGCCGAAGCCGTAAAACCTGCTGCCGAAGCTCCAAAAGTAGAAGCTCCAAAACCAGTTGCTCCAGCCGAAACGTATGCTACTCAAGCACCATCGCCTGCTGCTAGAAAAATTTTGGACGAAAAAAATATTGCTCCAGCTTCTATAACGGGAACTGGAAAAGGTGGTAGAATTACAAAAGACGATGCCGTAAATGCGGTTCCTTCTATGGGTACTCCAACAGGTGGCAACAGAGGGTCTAACAAAACCAAATTGTCTATGCTTCGCAGAAAAGTAGCAGAAAGATTGGTAGCCGCCAAAAATGAAACGGCTATGCTTACTACTTTCAACGAAGTAAACATGACGCCAATAAACATCATCAGAAACCAATATAAAGATGCTTTCAAAGCCAAACATGGTGGTTTAGGACTTGGTTATATGTCTTTCTTTACAAAAGCGGTTACAAGAGCCTTGCAATTGTATCCTGATGTAAACTCTATGATAGACGGAAACGATAAAATATCTTATGATTTTTGTGATATTTCTATTGCGGTTTCTGGTCCAAAAGGCTTGATGGTACCTGTAGTTAGAAATGCCGAAAACCTTACTTTTAGAGGGGTCGAAGCTGAAATCAAACGTTTGGCCATCAAATCTAGAGATGGTCAGATAACTGTAGATGACATGACAGGTGGTACCTTTACCATCACAAATGGTGGTGTATTTGGAAGTATGTTGAGTACTCCAATCATCAACCCTCCTCAATCAGGTATTTTAGGGATGCACAACATTATTGAACGTCCAATTGCTGTAAATGGAAAAGTTGAAATCCATCCCATGATGTATGTAGCCCTTTCTTATGATCACAGAATTATTGATGGTCGGGAGTCTGTTGGTTTCTTGGTGGCCGTAAAAGAAGCCCTTGAAAATCCATTAGAATTATTGATGGGCGGCAATGCTCCAAAAGCATTAGAGTTGTAATACACCATTTTATAATATATAAAACCCCTATTGAAACTTATTTTCGATAGGGGTTTTTATTTGAAAAAGAATCGAATGATGTTTTCAATCACACGGTTGAATTTTTACAAAAAAAGTGTATTTGTACTACATGTTGCTTTAGGGATAGTAATCCTTTTAGAAGCCCCCCAGCCCCCAAAAGGGGTGTGTTATTTTGCACGAATACAGTTTCTGAATGGGGTAATCAAAAAAGATTATTTCACAATATTATATTTCTTTTGGATTTCAATGAACGTTGTTTGAAACGGATAATCCGACCCTTGGGGAACGCCCAAAAGATAGTTGTATTTATTAGATTTTTGTTTGTATTTTAATTTTTTATGTAAAAAATTTATTATATTAAATATAAACTACTTTTTGTAGTTCTTGACTTTCGATGGCTTTTTCAATAATTGTCATTACCCTCACTCCATCATCAGACGTTACAGGCTCTACTCTGTTTTGAGTGATGCTTTTGTAAAGTAAATCGTAAAAATGATAATAATTACCCTGTTTGGATTCGATATTTTCTGCAATAGATTTGCCGTCAATTTCCGTATTCAAATAACCACTGGCAGCAATAGGCTCTGTGCCCCATGTAGTCAAATTGGGTTTTTGTCCTGTTTTGAGTTGTTCTTCCTGAACATCGGCTCTTGGTTTTAAAAAACTCCCTTTCTTGCCATGTAGTATGTAGGATGCTGAAGGTTCTTTGACAAAAAAACTGGCTTTTAGTCTAACAGTCAATGATTTGTAATAAAGAAAAATATCGATATAATCATCAACTAAAGTTAAATTTCTGGTTTTGCGAATGTGGGCAAAAACCCGCTCGGGCATGCCAAACAAACACAAGGCTTGGTCTATCAAATGAGGGCCTAAATCTTTCAAAATGCCTGCACCATCGTTTGAAGTTTCTTTATGGATTTTGGGACTTAAATTAGGGTTGTACCGATCAAAATGAAATTCGGCTTCTACCAATTCGCCAAGAACACCTTGATTTACAATGCTTTGAACCGTTAAAAAATCACTATCCCAACGGCGATTTTGAAAAACGGCTAATTTTAATTTTTTTTCAAAAGCCAATCGTTGCAATATTTTGGCCTGTTCTAATGTTGCGGTAAAAGCTTTTTCAACCACAACATGTTTGCCCGCCATAAGCGCTTTTTGAGCATAATCAAAATGGGTGGCAACTGGTGTATTTACTACAATCAAATCAATAGACGGATTGTTTAAAATGGATTCTAAAGAATTAAAACTTTGAACATTGGGATAATCCATTTGAATATTGGTTTGACTTCGTTCCCATGAACCAACAAGTTCAAAACCAGGATGTACATTTAAAAAAGGAGCATGAAATACTTTGCCAGACATGCCATAAGACAAAAGAGCGGTTTGGATTTTTTGCATATTTGTAAACAAGTTATAAATGTTGTAAAAGTATAAAAAACGACCTCTTATGGATGAAAAACTTTGAAAAAAAATAAAAAATTGATTTTTTTTATATATTTTAGCAAAATAATTATCATTTGATAAGTAATTCATTTTAAAACATCACAAAGTGCTAGATTTTTGGTTTGCCCAATACAAGAATGAAACTTTTTTGGAAATATTTCTCGAAATCACAGCAGCATTGTTGGGCTTAGCTAGTGTTTGGTATTCTAAAAAAAATAACATATTGGTATTTCCAACGGGGCTAGTAAATACAGCTATTTATGCTTATTTGTTTTGGAAATGGAGTTTGCTTGGCGATTCGATGATTAATGTTTATTATTTTGTGATGAGTTTGTATGGTTGGTATCTTTGGCAACAAAAAAGCAATCAAGCCGATTTACCTGTTACGATGATGGACAAATCCGATAGACAAAAGGCTTTACTTTTGTTTTTAGGGGCGTTAGTTTTTGTGATTACAGTATATTTATTTGTCCATAAATTAACCAATTGGATGTCGTACGTAGATACATTGATTACAGGATTGTTTTTTGTAGGCATGTGGCTTATGGCCAAAAAGAAAATAGAAAACTGGCTGTTTTGGATAGTAGGCGACATCATTTCGGTGCCCTTATATTTTATAAAAGGCTATACCGTTACGAGTTTACAATATTTTATATTTACAATTATTGCCTTTTATGGCTTTTTAGAATGGAAGAAAATCTTAAACAAAACCAATCCAATATCATAAAAATTGCCTTATTTGGTCCAGAATCAACAGGCAAAACCACTTTGGCAAAACAATTGTCCGATCATTTTAGCACCGTTTGGACGCCTGAATTTGCTCGTGATTATTTGCAAGAAAAATGGCAAAACCATCAGCAAGTTTGCCAGCTCGAAGATATGTTGCCCATTGCTATTGGACAAACCAAGTTGGAAAACGACAATACGCTCAAAACAGAAAAACTGCTTTTTTGCGATACAAACTTGATGGTTACAAAAGTTTTTTCTGATTTGTATTATGGTTTTTGTGATCCATATTTAGAAAAAGCGGCAAAAAAACATCGTTATGATTTGTTTTTTTTAACAGATGTTGATGTACCTTGGGAAAAAGACGATTTGCGAGACCGACCAACCAATAGGGTAGAAACGTTGGCTTTTTTTGAAAATGCTTTAAAGCAATACAAAAAACCATACATCAAATTATCAGGTAACAAAGAGGTAAGGTTGCACAAAGCAGTTCAAATTGTTAATGATTTAATAAAAGCCAAAGCATTGGGGTTTTCGTCATTGGAGTTTGTTCAAATGTACGACCATCAATTAGATATCGACACGGTTGCAAACCATTTGGAAATATACAAAAAAGGCATTCCCAAAACTATCTTGGACAGACCTGCCAAAAAAAATGATGGCATTTGGGTTTTTTCAGAAAAAGAATTACAGGATTTTGCCCTTTATTTTGATCAAAAAAAGGAGCAACTCCAACTCCAAAAATTTGTACCCGCATCTGGAGCCGCAAGTAGAATGTTCAAATTTTTGAATGAATTTTTGAATGAATTTGACATTGAAAACGAATCGGTAAACGCTTATATCAATCGAAAAAATGCTACTGATTTGAGTGTTTTTTTAGCTGGATTAGAGAAGTTCCCTTTTTTTGAAAGCGTTTTTGCTACACTACGCACCTTGCACCCTGATTTTATGACGTGGGAAAGGGATAAAAAAATCTTGTTTTTTATTCGATATTTGATAGACACAGACAAGCTGGATTATGCCAATAAGCCTAAAGGTATTTTGCCTTTTCATAAATACCACAATTTGTTAGTGTCGCCAATAGAAGAGCATTTGGCAGAAACCATTGCTTATGCTAATGCCAACGGGGTTTCAAAAGTGCATTTTACAATTTCAGAACACCATCAGGATGCTTTTGAAAAAATTATTGCTAATGCAAAATCACATTTTGAAAACGAGGGTAAAACCACTATCGAAGCTACTTTTTCATATCAAAACACTGCCTCAGACACGCTTTCGGTAACATTGGATAATGAACCTTTTAGAGAGTCGAAAAACAAATTACTGTTTAGACCTGGCGGGCATGGTGCGTTGATTGAAAATTTAGGACAACTTGATGCCGATGTTATTTTTATAAAAAACATTGATAATGTTATTCAAAATAGAACCGAAGCCATTGCTAGTTACAAAAAAGCATTGGCTGGCATCATGCTTGATTTGCAAAAAAATATTTTTTCATATCTACATTGGATAGATCAACAACAAGAGGATGAAGCCATTTTGCAAGAAATATTGCATTTTTGTAAAATCAATTTGAATATTAAAAGTTTTGATGATTTTGATAAGTTTACTTTTGAAAATAAATTGGTTTACTTGCATGAAATTTTAAACAGACCCATTAGAATATGCGGAATTGTAAAAAATGAAGGCGAACCTGGAGGAGGGCCGTTTTGGGTAAGAGACAAAAAAGGACGGGTGTCGTTGCAAATTGTAGAATCTTCGCAAGTAGATTTAAAAGTGGCTTCACAACTCAAAATCATGCAAAATGCCACCCATTTCAATCCTGTTGATTTGGTTTGTGGTATCAAAAACTATCAGCATCAAAAATTTGATTTGACACAATTTATCGATTTTGAAACTGGTTTTATTGTCGAAAAAAACAAAAATGGTATCGAACTCAAATCCTATGAATTACCAGGATTGTGGAATGGAGCTATGGCTCATTGGATAACCATTTTTGTTCAAGTTCCGTTGATTACTTTCAATCCTGTAAAAACAGTTAATGATTTGCTCAAACCAGCACATCAGCCCCAATCGATTTAAGTAAAATAAAAATATCAAACCAAAAATAACCTTTAAAAATGTATAATTATGACCTTATATCCTATTGAATCAGGAAATTTTAAGCTAGATGGTGGTGCCATGTTTGGCGTTGTTCCTAAAACCATTTGGAACAAAACAAATCCCGCCGATGCTAATAACCTCATAGACATTGCGGCCCGTTGTTTGCTTATTGAAAACGGCAACCGACTGATTTTGATAGACACAGGAATGGGCAATAAACAGTCGGATAAATTTTTTGGTTATTATTCGCTTTGGGGCCATCATTCGATAGACCATTCGTTGAGTCAATGGGGATTTCATCGAGATGATATTACAGATGTGTTTATGACTCACCTGCATTTTGATCATTGTGGTGGTAGCGTTCAATGGAATAAAGACAGAACAGGCTATGAACCTGCTTTTAAAAATGCCCAATTTTGGACAAACAGTAACCATTGGGAGTGGGCCACAAAGCCCAATCCGAGAGAAAAAGCCTCTTTTTTGGCAGAAAATATTTTGCCTATGCAGGAAAGTGGACAACTAAAGTTTATCAACAGACCAGACAATGATTTTTTGCCACAATCAGAATTGGATTTTGGAATTTACTTTGTAGATGGGCACACCGAAAAAATGATGGTACCACATATTCAATATCAAGACAAAACCATTGTTTTTTGTGCCGATTTGTTGCCAACAGCTGGGCATATCCCTTTGCCTTATGTAATGGGTTATGATACCAGACCCTTATTGACCATGCCCGAAAAATCAAAACTTTTAACTGCCGCAGCCGAGCATAATTATTATTTATTTTTAGAACATGATGCTCATAATCATATAGTTACCGTAGAAAATACCGAACGAGGTATCAGGTTAAAAGACGTATTTCGATGTGATGAAATATTAAAATAAAGTTAATTTGACATTTTTTGTAACAATTTCATATTAATTTTGACTTATCGCAAGCCAGAAGGCTCAAGTTTTACTCATAAAAAAAGGATACATGAAAAAAATTCAACTTACACAATGGTCGCTCGTGGCGGCTTTGGCATTTTGCCTTTCGGCCAATGCCCAATCGACAAGTGGCTTTACAACCAAAAAAGCCGCTTTGACAGAAAATCAACTCAAAAGATGGAGTCATTTGGATTTAGCAAAAGACAGTATTCCAGGTATGAGTGTGGACAAGGCCTATGCTGAATTACTACAAAACAAAACGGGAGTTCCTGTTATTGTTGGTATTGTAGATTCTGGAGTGGATATTGAACACGAAGATTTGAAATCGGTTATTTGGACTAATAAAAAAGAAATTGCAAACAACGGCATTGATGATGATAAAAATGGATACATCGACGATATTCATGGCTGGAATTTTTTAGGTAATATTACCAAAGAGGATTATGAATATGTACGAATTCTAAAAAACAAAAGCTTGGTAGATGAAGCTACTTATTTAGTAGCAAAATCTTATAATGATAAAAAAGTAGCCGAGGCCAATACCAATATTTTACAACTCGAACGGGTGTTTGAAGGCACCACAAAAGCAGACGAAGCTTTGCGCAAACATTTAGGAAAAGATACCTATACAGCCGATGATTTAAAAGCCATCAAGTCTGATGATGCTACGCTGATGAGAAGCAGTGCCATCATGCAACAAATGCTCAATTATGGAATGCCTATTGATGCTTTAATCAAAGAAGTTAAAAAAGAATTAGACGATTTTAAGAGCATTGCTAATGGCGATAATTTAAAAAACGACTACCGAAAAATTTTGGGCGACAATCCAGATGATTTGAAGGACAACAAATATGGCGACAACAATGTGATGGGGCCAGATAAAGAAGAAATTTTACATGGAACTCACGTTGCAGGAATTGTAGCTCAAGTCAGAAACAATAATATTGGTGGCGACGGTATTGCCAATCAGGTTCAAATTCTAACGGTAAGAGCGGTTCCAGATGGCGACGAATATGATAAAGACATTGCTTTAGGTATTCGCTATGCGGTGGACAACGGAGCAAAAGTGATCAACGCCAGCTTTGGAAAAGACTTTTCGCCACACCAACAATGGGTTTTTGATGCCATAAAATATGCCGAAAGTAAAGATGTATTGATTGTACATGCTGCAGGTAACGATGCCAAAGACATTGATACGGAGCCAAATTTCCCTAACGACGCTGCCGACAAAAAAAAGGAATTTGCTGATAATGTCATTACCGTTGGGGCATTAAATTTTGAATATGGAAAACAAATGGTTGCTGATTTTTCTAACATTGGAAAAATAAACGTAGATGTATTTGCACCTGGTGTAAAAATATATGCCTCTACTCCAAATAATGGTTACCAATTTTTGCAAGGAACTTCAATGGCTTCGCCCAATGTGGCTGGAGTAGCTGCTTTGATACGTTCGTATTATCCAAAATTATCGGCCAAACAAGTAAAACATATTTTGATGGACTCTGGTACTTCTATTAACGAAAATGTGGCATTTGCAGGCAACGTCAATGATATTAAACCTTTTGCCACACTTTCCAAATCAGGAAAAATTGTGAATGCTTATAATGCTTTGAAATTAGCAGCTAAAATGAGTACCCAAAAAGGTAAAAAATAAATAGTCAATTATTTTTTAAACCATAATAATTAATATAAAAAAGGTTCTTTTGATTTTCTCAAAAGAACCTTTTTTGACTTTACTAAATACATCAATATATACCTTTACCTACTTGTGCTTTTTTTTAAAGTACCGTATTTTTGTACTATTTGATGTTTGGTCAATATCCAAAAGTTGTTGTGTTTATCTAGCGTCATAATCGATAAACCCATCGACGCTTGTTGCAATCAAATGATGGAGTATATTAACGAGTATTTGATTGTAAACCAAAAATATTATAAAAATTTTTGTATATGCAATGCCAATTCAGTAAACTCATCGGCTGTTAGCGTTACTTTGTTTATAAACCTCATTTCGTCCATTTCGTTGATTGGAATCAAATGAACATGAGCATGTGGCACTTCTAAGCCCACAACAGCTACGCCAACTCGTTTGCAAGGCAACGCTTTTTCTAAGGCAACAGCAACTTTTTTGGCAAAAAGCATTAACTCAGTATATTGTTCGTCTGACAAATCAAACAATTTGTCAATTTCTTGTTTTGGAATACAAAGTGTATGTCCTTTTGCATTTGGATTGACATCTAAAAAAGCTAAAAAATCGGATGTTTCTGCTATTTTGTAACAAGGAATATCACCGTTTACAATTTTTGTAAAAATAGAACTCATAAAATAGGGTGGTGTTAAGCGGATTAATCGCGGGTAATTTCAATAATTTCAAATTGTATCTTACCATTAGGTACTGTTACTTCGGCTATTTCTCCAACGGATTTACCCAAAAGGCCTTTGCCAATAGGCGATGTAACCGATATTTTACCGCTTTTAAGGTCGGCTTCACTTTCTGCAACAAGGGTATAAGTCATAGTGGCACCATTTGCCATATTTTTGATTTTAACTTTTGAAAGTACCAATGCTTTAGACACATCCAACTGCGATTCGTCTATTAATCGGGCATTTGAATGTATTTCTTCTAGCTTTGCTATTCTCATTTCTAGCAAACCTTGTGCCTCTTTTGCGGCATCATACTCTGCATTTTCAGATAAATCCCCTTTATCGCGTGCATCGGCAATATCTTGCGATGCTTTTGGACGCATGACATTTTTTAGATAATCTAACTCTTCTCTTAATTTTTTTAAACCTTCGGCTGTGTAATACGATACTGCACTCATAAATTTGTTATTTATATAAATAGAAAAAATCCCATCTCGACGGGATTTCTTTCCACAAAGATATTATTTTTTTTATTAATTCAAATTTTTTTAACTATTTTGAATTTCAAAGTTACATAATTAAAATTTATTTTAGTTCAAAAAAAAATTTTTTTTTTCAACAGAAAACATATTATTTGCTCTAATTAAAATATTACTTTTATGGTTTATTTAAAAAGTATTTAAAATGATGGTATTTAGAAAATTAATAGAACATATAACGAGCTCGTTTTACAAAAAAATAGTGGTTTTTATATTCATTGGATGTTTGTTTTCGTGTTCAAAAGAAACCATAAACAACAGTAATCCTTATTTGCCAAATTATACTTTTACCTACAATGTAGATTTGAATTTGCCTAGTCATTCAAACCTACAATTTGCAGGAAACGGTATTACAGTAACCACTCAAGGGGTTGGGGTTCGGGGTGTTTTTGTGTTCAATACAGGAAGTGGCTATACCGCTTGGGATATGGCATGTCCTAATCAGAGTTTGAGCAGTTGCTCTACCATGACGTTGAGTGGCATCAATGCCGTTTGTCCGTGCGACGACAAAAAATACAGTTTATATACAGGACAATCTGCGGGTATGACTTACCCCTTAAAAGCCTATAGGGTAGAGGTGAACGGAACAGTTTTGAGGATATACAACTAACAAAAAATGCAGAATAAATTATGTAACACCACATTTTTATTTGCAATAATGCTTTTTTTATAATTTTACAAATTCATTTTTAGTCAAAAAAAATCTAGTTTATACAATATTTTTTGTATTTTTACAGCAATTAATCTTATTTTTGATACCCGTTTATAAGCTGTCAGATCAAGTGGTCTAAAATATTGCAAATAAACAGCTTATGACATTTTTATGTTAAGTCATTATAATAAATAAAGGTATGTTACAAAAACAAGAGTTAATGAAAAAATGAGCTTTAAGACCACTTAACAAAAAGTATCGATATGAAAATCAGAGCCACACTCAAACAAATTGCTAAAGAATTAGGAGTATCTGTTTCTACTGTTTCTAAAGCTTTAAATGACAGCCCCGAAATTAGTGAACCTACCAAGATAAAAATTCAGGAATATGCTAAACTAAAAAATTACAAACCCAATTTGACAGCGTTGAATTTAAAAAATAGAAGCACCAAAACCATTGGTGTTATTATACCAAACATACTCAACTCTTTTTTTGCAAAAGTATTTAGTGGCATCGAAAAAGTAGCCGAAGCCAAAGGATACAATGTAATAACGTGTATTTCTAACGAAAGCTTGGAAAAAGAAATTCATGCACTCGAAATGTTGAGCAATGGCACAATTGATGGATTTATCCTATCGATTGCAGAAGAAGCACAAAAATTGGGTGAATTTTCTCATTTTTTAGAAATAATAAAAGAAGGAATTCCAATTGTAATGTTTGATCGAATAGCCGATGAAGTGCATTGTGATAAAGTAGTAGTTGATGATTATGAATCGGCATTAAATGCCATGCAACATTTGATAGATTCACAATGTAGCAGCATTGCCTTATTTTCGTCGATTGATAATTTAAGTGTGGGCAAGCTTAGAACAAAAGGATATTTTGACGCACTAGAAAAAAACAACATATCCATAGACCCTCAAATCATAATCAGAACCGATAATGAACATGAATTTAATATACAAGCTACGGCATTATTTGACACACAAAAAGTAGATGGTATTTTTGCTTTAGACGAGCATGCCTCTGTATCGGCAATGAAAATGAGCCTAAAAGCGGGTTATAAAATCCCAGATGAGGTATCTGTCATTGGATTTGCAGATGGTGTTTGGTCCAGAAGACTCACACCAAGCTTGTCCACCGTGAGCCAACATGGCCCTGAAATTGGCGAAGCAGCTGCCCAACTTTTGATAGCACGATTAGAAAGCAAACTGGAAAATTACCATTACAAAACAGAAATCATCAAAACAGAACTGCGTCAAAGAGAATCAACCAAAAAAATAGGCTAATTTATTTTGATTGCTGTTTTTGATATAAATGATATTGGGGTAAAACAGCAAGCGGATGTACAAAAGTGAATTGTAAAAGCAAGTAAATTATTATATTTTTATTTTAAAAAAATAAATATATAGGTAAGTGATTTTTTTATTGAAAGGATAAAATCATTATTTATGTTGATTGTTACTATGAAATTATTGATATAAACAACTTTGCTTTTATCTAAATACAAGTATTGATTTTTAGTGTAATTGATAAAATATCAATAAGTTAGTAATGCGTTATATCCCGCCCGAATCCTTTGGAGTGGTAGCTTATAAAAAACCAATGACACTGCTATAGAAAACCCCTCAGTTGTGCCCTCATTCCAATACAAAAACCACAACCTTAAAAAGTTGTGGTTTTTTTGTAGGTTTAAGAGGGGTATAAATTTTGATAAATATTAAAAAAAAAAGCTAATTTTGTAAAAAAATAAAAGATGCGATATTTAGACCCCAAAAACGATTTGGTTTTTAAGCGGATTTTTGGCGAACACCCTCATTTATTGATGAGTTTGCTCAACGAACTTTTGCCATTGGAGGTGCCCATCAAAAAAATAAAATACCTGCCAACCGAAATGGTGCCTCGCATTCCTGTTTTCAAAAATTCGATTGTAGATGTGCGTTGTTATGACGAAAACGACCGCCAGTTTATCGTAGAAATGCAAATGCTTTGGACGGATTCTTTCAAAAGTCGGGTGGTTTTTAACGCTTCAAAAGCTTATATCAAACAAATTGAGCGAGGCGAAGAGTATAAAAATTTGGAACCCGTTTATTCGTTAAGCATTGTAAATGAAGTATTTGAACCTTTGCTTGACGACTATTTTCATCATTATAAAATAACCCACACCGAACATTCTGATAAAATTA
The DNA here is from genome assembly GCF_002217205.1 of Flavobacterium branchiophilum NBRC 15030 = ATCC 35035. Lineage (GTDB taxonomy): Bacteria > Bacteroidota > Bacteroidia > Flavobacteriales > Flavobacteriaceae > Flavobacterium > Flavobacterium branchiophilum. Next base: position 82,772 of record NZ_MUGT01000004.1, read on the forward strand.
TCGAAGGTTTGGAATTTATTTTTATCGAGTTGCCAAAATTTAAAAGTAAACAAATAAGAGATAAAAAGTTGAACGTTTTGTGGCTTCGATTTTTATCAGAAATAAAAGACGGACAAGAAGATATTCCCGACGATTTTAAAAACGACCCTTCGATACTAGAAGCTTCGGAATATGCAAAAGAAAGTGCTTATACCAAATCCGAGTTAGAAGCTTATGACCGTTATTGGGATTCTATTTCTAGCGAAAAAACCTTAATTACAGAGGCTTATGATGTGGGGAAAGTAGAAGGGAAGATAGAAGGAAAGATAGAAGAGCTCAATAAAGGAATAATCAAAGCTTTAAAAAGAGGTAAACTCTCCATAGAGGAAATAGCAGAAGATTTTGAAGTTACCATAGCTTATGTTTTGGAAATAAAAAAACAAATGAATTAAATAATAAAAATTCTGATTCAAATATGTCATAAGCACAAAATTAGCTAATTTTGTAAAAAAATAAAAGATGCGATATTTAGACCCCAAAAACGATTTGGTTTTTAAGCGAATTTTTGGCGAACATCCTCATTTATTGATGAGTTTGCTCAACGAACTTTTGCCATTGGAGGTGCCCATCAAAAAAATAAAATACC